>DHJK01000104.1:0-1017 GCA_002404295.1 Legionellales bacterium UBA4722 | reverse complement strand
CTGTTATCTGAAGGCTACGATCTTTTGCATATAACTAAATTGACTCAATTGCCCTTAGATACTGTTATAGCTGTAATGAAAAAGCATCATTAGTCATTTATTTATAAGATTATTCGGGAGATAAATGTGACGAAAATTGCGCACTCACAAGCTGGTATATTTAAAGAAGGTCTAGAACAAGGTAGTGGAATAAAAATCATGATTGCCGAGCGTATGTTATTAGACGGCATGGATCATGCGCGGGTAGTCGAATTGACTCAATTGCCACTTAATATAGTCTTAGCTTTAAAGAAAAAACATATGAGTGAAATTGAAATTCTAAAAAATACGACAAATTATCATGATGATCTTATTGAGTCACTTAAGAATCCTAAAGAAGCTGATTTGTATTTACGTATTGCCATGGAAGAATACCATGAAGACTATGATATAGAATCACTTCTTGTTGCGTTGCGAAATATAGCAGAAGCAAGAAGAGGGATGAGTTAATTATCTAAAAAAACACATTTGAATCGCCAAAATTTATATCAGGTGCTTTCTAAAAATGGTAATCCTACGCTTGGCACTTTTGAATTAATATTAAAAGGACTTGGGTATCGGTTGGCGATTTAGCCAGATGAGAAGAGAAAAGCAGGGTAGCTAAGAAAAATGGAGTAACAAATGAAAATCTCTAAAGCTATTGCTGATCGATGTGGTGTTGTAAAAAAAATAGTAAAAAAGCCTATTAAAAAAATTGTGACAATGCGAACTTTATTTGAAGATCTCGATAGAAAGTATACAAAAGCTGGTGCATTGTTAAAAGGTTTAAGGCATCGAGAAAATTTACCTCAAGTGGCTTTTGCTAAAAAAATTAAAGTGACGCAGGCAAATCTTTCTAATATGGAAAATGGGCGTAGGCCGATAGGTAAGATTATAGCTAAGAGGATTGAGAAGGAATTTGAGGTGAGTTATAGATATTTTTTAGAGTAAAATAAATTTTTAATCATATATATTATGATTTTGAAATACTAAATTATC
>DHJK01000207.1:1213-21123 GCA_002404295.1 Legionellales bacterium UBA4722 | reverse complement strand
CAATAGTAATTATATAATCTATAATCTATAATATAGATACAAAACATGATGGAGAAATGCTTATGACAGCCAAAGTAATGTTTTCTTTCCCAGATCAATTAGTTGCTCGGATGAAAGCGGTTATTCCACCAAGAGAACGCAGCAAAGTCATTGCTCTGCTTTTGGAAAATGAAATTAATTCACGCGAGCAGGATCTTTATTTATGTGCCAAAGAGTTAGAAGAGTGTTCTGGCTTAAAAGAGGAAATGGCTATATGGGATAAAGAATTTGGTCAAGACGGGTTAAGCAACACCGAGGAAAGCACTTCACAGCTTTTATCGCTGTAGAATCCTCAAGAGGTTGGTATGCTGTTGAACAAGAATCAAGGTGGTGGTAGTAATAAGGAAGAAAAAAAAGAAATAGAGAAGAGTCTAGGCGACAAAATTAAAGCTGGATTGAAGCAAGTCACATCAGCTGTAAAGCAGGCAACTACTTCGTCAACGCCAGCAAATTCTACTGCAATCACTGCAACAACCACGTCAGGAAGTTCTACTTCATCAATTAGTTCTGTAGAAGAGTCGCATTCTTTAGGTGTGCGCGGGGTTATAAAAGTTACACATGTATTTTACAATAATAGAGCCGAGCTCGCAGAACAATTTGCGCCTGTTAGCAATTTTTTTGGCAAGTTCACAAAAAAAGCTACCAAGCTGAATACTGAAATCAAAAAAGAATTAGAGCTGCTTTATCCGCCTGCAGATGAAAAGAGTCCTCAAGGACAAAAAAAAATAGAATTATTTATTACTCATCTTTTTTCACTCGTTACTGATTTCACACATCTTCTCCAGCCAGAGGGAAATATCGATGTTTCCTTTGAAGCCAATAGCCTTGTTAAAAAGATAAAAAGTTTATTAGATGAATTTGAATCACTAAATCTCGAGGCCATGTTTAATCAATATGTTCCTGATTCATGGAAACAGTTAAAAGAAGAAATGTTGAAAAAAGTCGCTACTTCAATGAAGCATTGGCTTTTTAAAATTGAAGCTAAAGCAGCTAAAATAGAAGCTGAAATGAAAGCAGCGTATATTCAAGCTGGGCATGGAGTGAGTTTAGATCAATTTCAACGGCTGTCGCATTCTGTTAAAGATGGTATTTTATTGTCAATGGAGAGTGCGCTCACGCTTTATCAAAAATTTATTTTAATGTTAGATAAATTGGAAGTTCAATTTGGTTTTCGTGAAGGGGCGTTGTTGCATATGCTTACGCAGGGTTATCCAGAACAAACGCCAGAGAAAGAACCAGCTACAGATCTTGAAAGAAAAGGCGAAAAAAAACCAACTGATTACACAAAATCTATTATTAGTAAATTTACAGCATTATCAGACCACTATGTGCGACTCATTAAAGATCGTGGTTTTTTGCCTATAGAACTTTTCCCTTATTCTTATAGTAAGCAAGAAGCACGAGGAAAATTAAAAGGAAATATAATAACCGATTTCAATAGAAAATCAGAAGAATATAAGAGTATTACAAAAAATACCAGAGTGGCAGTGACCGAAGCTCTAATTTCAAAAAAATTATTAAAAAAGGTAAATCTAGACTGGAATGAAGAAAAAGTAACTTTACCAGATGAAATTACAACAGCTAGTGAAGCTACTACATGGAAAGAGGAGTTATCTGCTCAGTTAAATTATTTAAAACAAGTAATTAAACCGCTAAAAGAAAAGATTTCAAAAGACGATGCGAGTGCACTTCTAGCTTATCAAGACAATAAAAAAACTATTTTAGCATATCATAAACAAGTTATTGCTATTCTAAGAGATTTGGAATTTTTTCTTTTAGAAAAAGATAGAATAGAAAAAATAATTGCCAAATTGCCACCCATTGATGGACAAACTTCACCTCGTCAATTGCAACCAGCGGAGACATTGAAGCTATTAAAAGCGCAATGCCAAAAAATAATGGATACTGCAAAGCCTTACCTCAATAATGAGTCGGAAGAAAGAAAACGACTGACTGGTTTTAAGGTTGAAATTGAAAAAAAGAAGAAACAAATAGAAAAGTTATTCAATCCTATTTTTGTTGATTATGCGAATCAACAGTTTCTAGCTGAAAAATCAGCAATGGAAAAAGCTGCGATAGAAAAAGCAGAAGCAGAAAAAATAGAAGAAGAAAAAGCAGTTAGCGGTGCTAATATAGCCGTAAAAGACGAAGGTGAAAAAAAGCAAGAAAATCCTTCTATTAATGTGACGACTGCAGCTCCTGTTTTAACTCAGTCGCTCGAGGAATCTAAATCAGTAGTGAATTTAGAAGAAAAAAAACAAGAAGCGCCTGTTACGCAAAATCCAGTGAGTGTGACAATCAATAATCCATTTACACATTTTTCTCATGAGTTATTAATCTGCATATTTCGTGCCTTAGATTCAATCAATATTCTTATCGCATTAGCTTCACGCACGAATGCAAATTCCAAAGCGAAATCGCCAAGTGAAGCGTTAGCTGAAGATCTTGCCCAAGCGAATAATATTGTTGCGCATGCAGGTGAAGCTGTAACAGCGTATCTTAAATTTTCATCATATTTAAAACAAGCTGCTTTAGAGGAAGTTCCGGTTGCGTCTGTTCCTGTAGTGAAAGTTGACGAAGAAAAAAAAGATGTTGTGCCAGCGGAAGTTGCGGTAGTTGTGAAAGCAGCTGAAGAAAACAATCGAGTTGTAAAGTCGGCGGTGACACCGGATGATATTGAAAGAAAACATGATCTATTACCTGAGCAAGGCGTTATTGTAGATTTTGCCCAAGCTGTACCCGCGCCACAAGTTGCTAAACAAAGTTTCATGGATCAATTTAAAAAGAAGTGCAGTAAGAAGCTGGATGATAAAGCAACTGCTCTTCTCTCATACTTAGAAATTTACAAAAATAATTGGTTTGGTTTGAGTGTGGAAACACAAAATCTTGTCATCGATATCACAGAAGGTTTTAAAAGTGTCGTTCCTCAATTTTATGCGTCCTACTCAGATTATTTGACGCCACCTACTAAGAAAACACATGCAGGGGTTGTCGCTACAAATATCGTAACATTATATAATTTAATTACTAACGTAGATAAGTTAATCGATATCATTTCAAGCAACCGTTTCACTATTTCTTTAAAAATCTTATGGTATATCAACCAATGTATTAAAGAACTTTTTGTATTGATTGATCAAGTGGAAATATACTTTTATTTAAAGCAAGGCATTATTCTCGAAAAATTGAAGAAAATATCTATCAAAGATCGAATATTTGATATTGAAAGATTGATGGAAATATTACAAATAAAACTAGCTGGTTCTCATCATGAATTTTTGCCTGACGATTACTATCCTTATTCAAAAGATATTCTAGCCAAAAGGGATGAGAGTTCGAAGGACGGTAGCAATCTTGTTAAAGAGGTTATTGCTAATCATCCTGTTGCGCCGTCCTTGTCAGTAGATCCACAATTTCCATTGGCACGGCGACAATTAACGGAATTAAAATGCCAAACGCAATCTGGTTTGTCAACCGAGTTAACCAGGATCAAGCAATCTGCGCTGGAAGAATTTTTTGACAAACAAAATGATCACAAGCATTCAGAAACGTATGTGGAAGATCTAGATGATATTGCTTTAAAAAACGAAGATGCTCATTTGCTTTTTGAGAGTCAGCTGAGCGAGGATTTGAAAGCGAAAAATAATAGAAATAAAATATTGGTAGAGCTAGACTCAGGTATTGATAAATTAAAAGCAAAGCGGAGTGGTTGGTTTTTATCACATAGAAATTTGGAAAAACGCATTATTTTTCTGGAAGAATTTCGCAGTATCCTGCGTAGAGATGGATATACTCTTGCTGATGCTTCGAAGGTATTAACTACTCCAAAATGGAAAATATTGCGTAGTACAGATAAGGCGTTAACAGATAGACTGGATCGCATTGAAAAACAATCTCCTGAAGATAAAACGGCAAATAAGAAAATTATCGTTGCTAGAAGTGAATCTAAACATCCTATTGATGCAGCGAATCCTATCTTTGCACGCATAGAATCACGCATTCGTGAGTTAAAGAAAAAACGTTACAAGCCCTCAAATAATATTAGCAAGCAGAAATTATTAAATGCCTTATTGGATAACCTCAGAGAAAATAAAATATCCTTTAAAAATGCCTTGCAAATGGTAAAGCAAAAATTTCCTGATGAAGCTTATTTGCTTTATAATAAAGACACAGGAAAGATGATTCGTGACATTGAACAGCAAACGTCGACATCAAGAGTGATTAAATCTACCGTGCAATCGCTACGTTTAAAATATTTTTCATCCGAAGCTAAGCTTTCTTCGAAAAAATCTGAAATTAAAGAGGCGGCGGAAGGTGTTCGATTATTGCAACAAATCAAAGCATCCCCACATGTACCGCTTAATCCTGATCAAGAAAAAAGATTAAATCGCATTGCACCTGCATTGTTACCATCTAGACAGAATAGACCTTAAGGTGAGCTATATTTACGCAGTTACATCCTAATAGATTTACACATTCGATCTATTTTTTTATGCACCTTTCCATAGACGAACATATCAAGAACAGCATATAGTTTCCCCCCTCTTTGAATCACCTCGCCATAGACACGTAATTTATCGCCATGCGCTTTTAACTTGAATACTAACCCACTAAAAGAACGATTAAACATCTGTTCCACTGCGCTTTTTTCAACATCTTCAATTAATTTTATGCCTTGACCGTATGGCCCCTTCACTCGTGCTCTGCCTAATATGGCATGGAATTTTGTGATTGCCTCCTTGCATTCAAGCTCATCAGGAATATATATACTGCAAGCATGTTTATCTAAGCGTGCATTAACAGGCTTCCCAAAAACAGCAAACTCAAATGGAAATAGCTCTTCTGGCTCGCTAACAAGTTGAGATGATAGAGTGGATTCTGCAAGATTTTTGTTATTGTATTTTTCTCTTTTCAACTCTTTATCGCGTTTTCGCTCTTCTTCCGAGATATGAACAGCTCGTGTTCTTTCAGGTTCAGATAAAGAATTTTTTTGAGCTGAGGATGATGTAGTGGGTTTAAAAATCGACTGAGATGAGGTTATGTGTTGGTACGCAATAGTGCTTGAAGCAGAATGTGAAGTGGCATTTTGAAGTGGAGCCGAACCCGGGTCACACGATTTGTCTGATTTGGAACTGGAGCTAGGTTTAGGCTTAGGTTTAGATTTATCTTTTTTTAATTGCATCACAATAGGAGGGGGTGATTTTTTTAAAACGGTAGCATTTTTTTCTAACTCACGCTCTGCTAACTTAAGTTCTTTTCTTTTCTCAAGCAATTCCGTTTTTTTTAATTTAATCGTTTCTTTAAATGAGTTTAATCGTGTTGATTGTTCTTTGCTTGTTGCCATTTTCTTTGTTGCTCTATCTAGCAAATCACATAAGTGGATTATTGTATCCTCCATGGAATCAATTCTCTTTTTTAGTTCTTCTATCCGAGGTAATCCTGGCTCAATGAAGGAGAATAGTAAAGTATTATCGTTTATCGAAATTTGAACAGCATTCTCGTAAGGTATTTCTTGATTATCAAACAAACAGTTGATAGATTCTGTTATATAATAAAATAATTTATCTAGATGTTGCATGCTTAACTCATGCTGATCATTATCTAGCGCTGCTGAAGCTATGAGATAATGTGTTTGTAAAAATGCCGAATAACGCTTAAATAGGCATGCCTTTTGAGTAGATTCTCTAATCAGATCACTTATTTTTAATAAAGATTGAAAATGTTCGCCTGTAATTTGCTGAAAATAAGTTAAATTAAAAAAATGTTTTGCATTATTTATCATATGTTTTGTATGCGGTGAATCAAGAGTAGTTGTTACATCATATTCCATGCGTCGTTTAAAATAACCTATAGAGTGAAGTGTATTTGAATCATTACCGTAACCCATTAAATAGCTAGTACATAAGGTATCCAAAAAAATGGGCATTTTGAAGCAGTAATCGTTTATTTCTTTTACATTACTGAGAATTTTTGAATAGCGTAAACTGGCGTATATTGAATAGATTGACCGAGATAGCAAAATACCTTCTTCATAATTCATAGAAAGCATTTTATATATGTGCTTTCCTGCAAGCAGCATTGAAAGATGACTCAACGTATTGGAGATAAACATCGCAAAATCGTTTCTTATTTTTGGAGCTAAACTTTCATTAATAAAGTTATTAGAATAATAAAATTCAAGAAAAGTTAATCTTTGCCTGGTGATATTAATTAAAGTGTAAATGCTGTTGCAGGGTTCGTAAGAGCTATTTGATAATGCAGAAATAATATCATCAGACAACTCTTTTTGTTTCTGTTGTAAACGCTCGTTTGCTTGATGAACGCGGTCCAATAATGTTTGATAAGCTTGGGTTGTATGACATTGGGAAAGATAAAAAATTAATTTTTGCTTATAAGCATGATCAAAATAATATCCACAGGTAGGGGCAGAAAAATGACTTTTTTCTTCTAACATACAGAAATCTTTTAATTTTTCTGTTCTCATTTCGGCAACGAGTAAATCTTCTTCAGGTGTCATGTTATCAGATGAAGAATCTAGCGGCATTGGGCCTAGCATGTCTATCTCTAATATCCCGTTCAATTGGAGCCTGCTTCTACCAAACAGTCGGCCTATGGGACTTCTCATCATACTGACATTCCTCGTTTATTTTATTATCATAAAAGCTAGCAAATGATATATTTCTATACAGAGAAGTCAAGTATATCTTGTGATTTGTAACACTTCTTCGTGCCTGTGCCTGCGCTCTGGGTCGCAATGACGAGAGTTGAGGGCTTGGCCAGAGGCACGTTCAGAGATAATATACCCTTAGACAATCCCTCCCGATAATGCGAGAATTTACCCCAAGCTTAATTTATCAGCGACGTGTCAAAATGGAAACATACGCCCCAGTCAAGCGCTACAACACTCGCTCTATCGATGTCGATACCGATGCCGTTAAAGTCCCCCCTCATTCAATTGACGCAGAACAATCCGTTTTAGGCGGCTTAATGCTAGATAATCGAGCCTGGGATTTGATCGTAGACCGTGTTCGTGAAAGTGATTTCTACAGACATGATCACCGTTTAATCTATGGGGTAATGGCAAAGTTAACTCATCAGAATAAACCATTGGATGTATTAACAGTCACCGAAGCACTCAAAGAGTTGCATGAATTAGACAACGCCGGCGGCGAAGTTTATCTCTATGAACTCGCCAATAACACACCATCTGTCGCTAACATTGCCGCATATGCAGATATCGTCCGCGAACGTTCTGTGTTTCGCCAATTGATTGCCGCAGCCAATGACATTGCAGGTAGTGCATTTAATCCACAAGGTCGTACCAGTGTCGAGTTGCTCGATGCAGCAGAGCGTGAAGTATTCGCCATTAGCGAACAGGGTGCACGCGTAGGTGGCCCCACTAATATTAAAGAATTTTTAACCAAAACAATGGACAGAATTGATGTCCTTTTCCATTCAAATAATCCGATTACAGGCGTCGCGACCGGTTACCATGATTTGGATAATATGACCTCAGGCTTGCAACCCTCTGATTTGGTCATTATCGCCGGCCGTCCTTCCATGGGTAAAACCATGATAGCGACCAATATCGGTGAGCACGTCGCCATTAAAGAGCGTAAACCTGTACTGATATTTAGTATGGAAATGCCCGGTGAGGCGATTGTAATGCGTTTACTCTCTTCGTTGTGCCGCATTGACCAACTACGTATTCGTACCGGTAAGCTAGTGGAAGAAGATTGGCCACGCCTTGCCTCAACCGTCAGCGTGTTATCTGAAGCGCCGTTTTTTATCGATGATACTCCAGCATTAAGTCCTGCTGAGTTGCGTGCAAGATCAAGACGCGTCGCAAAAGAGCACGGCCAAATAGGCTTGATTATTGTCGATTATTTACAACTTATGCAGGTGCCAGGCTCCAGTGAAAACCGCACTGCAGAAATTTCTGAAATATCACGCTCATTAAAAAGTTTAGCTAAAGAATTAAAAGTACCCGTGATTGCAATCTCACAATTAAATCGTAGCTTAGAGCAACGCGCTGATAAACGCCCCGTGATGTCAGACTTACGTGAATCCGGCGCTATCGAGCAAGATGCTGATTTAATTGCTTTCGTTTATCGTGATGAAGTGTATAACGAAAATTCACCCGATAAAGGCACGGCAGAATTGATCATTGCAAAACAACGTAATGGCCCCATTGGTAAAATTCGTTTAACCTTCCTGGGACAATACACGCGATTTGATAATAATTTTTCGGGTACATATTAATGTATGGGTCGACCCACTAAAATCATTATTCAGTTAGATGCGTTACAACATAATCTCACGCAGGTTAAAACACTTGCGCCTCATTCTTCTATTCTTGCAATGGTTAAATCCAATGGCTATGGTCATGGTATTGAACGTATTGCCTTAGCATTAAAAAATGCAGATGCATTTGGCGTGGCGTGTATTGAAGAAGGATTATTATTGCGTAAAGCGGGTGTGCATCATCCTATTGTGCTCATGGAAGGGTTATTTACGGATGATGAATTAAGTCAAGCCGCAGCAGAAAATTTTACCTTAGTTGTGCATCATGAATCACAAGTCCACATGTTTGAGATTCATCCGCATTTAGCACCGTTATCTGTTTGGTTGAAAATCGATACGGGCATGCACCGATTAGGTTTTGATCCTAGTCAAACTAAGGAAATGCATCAACGATTACTAGCCTGTCCTTCGGTTAAAAAACCCATAGGATTAATGTCGCATTTTTCCACAGCCGATGGCTCTGATCGAATACATACAGAACAACAGATTGCACAGTTTGATGAAGTCACTCAAGATTTATCAGGCCCGCGTAGTTTATGTAACTCAGCAGGTATTATTGCTTGGCCATCTGCGCATCGTGATTGGGTGCGGCCCGGATTAATACTTTATGGCGTATCGCCTTTTGCAGAGCATCATCCTATGCATAATTTATTACAGCCAGTCATGTCCTTGCAGTCAGAACTAATTGCAATTCATCACATTACCAAAGAAGAGTGTGTCGGCTATGGTCGCACATGGACATCGCCTGAGGATATGCGAATTGGTGTGGTTGCAATGGGTTATGGCGATGGCTATCCGCAATTTGCAAGAATGGGAACACCCTTATTAGTAAATGGTAAGATATGCCCATTGGTCGGGCGAGTCTCTATGGATATGCTGACAGTTGATCTGCGTACCCAGCCTCATGCTAAAGTAGGTGATCCAGTTATACTTTGGGGTAAAGGATTACCCGTTGAAAAAGTAGCAGAAGGAAATCACACCAGCGCATACGAATTGCTAACGCGAATTACGCAACGGGTTAAAGTGGTTGTGTCAGCGGATTAGCGAATGTAACAGCTTAACCCCCCCTCAGAGCGTCGTCATTGCTGTAAAGGTTACATATTCGTTGATAGAATTGCTATCTACAATGAACCCCAGGCCTGTCTTCCCGCAAAATTTTCATGCATGCTCTAAAATAGGAGCAGTTGCTGTAGAAATACTTTTAAAATAATCCACTGCCTGTCCTAACGTTTGCACGGTTAAAATTTCTATGTCACCCATTTTTTCTTTAGGCGCATTCAAATGGGGAATAATAGCTTGTTTGAATCCTTGTTTGGCGGCTTCTCGTAATCGCTCCTGCCCACCTTGCACCGGCCGAATTTCACCCGCCAGTCCCACTTCACCAAAAATAAGAATATCCTGAGGAATAGGACGATTCCGTAAGCTTGATAATACAGCTAATAACAAAGCTAAATCCGCACCTGTCTCAGTGATACGCACACCGCCCACAACATTCACAAACACATCTTGATCATACGTCGTAATACCACTATGACGATGCAATACAGCTAACAACATCGCTAAGCGCTGCGTATCCAATCCTACGCACACACGTCGTGGATTACCCATATGACTTTGATCAACAAGCGCTTGCACTTCCACTAATAAAGGCCGGCTGCCTTCACGTGTTGCCATAATAACGCTGCCCGCAACCGGATTATCATACCGTGATAAGAAAATTGCAGAAGGATTATTCACTTCACGCAATCCTTTATCTGTCATTGCAAAAATCCCTAACTCATTCACCGCCCCAAAACGATTTTTAACAGCGCGAATCACCCGATAACGACTATCTTGTTCACCTTCAAAATACAGTACGCAATCCACCATATGTTCTAATACACGAGGACCTGCAAGTGCACCTTCTTTTGTAACATGCCCCACTAAAAACAAAGCCGTATTAGTCTGCTTGGCAAACGCAACTAATTGCGCAGCACTTTCTCGCACTTGTCCAACCGCTCCCGGTGCCGATTGCAAAAGATCAGTATGCACTGTTTGAATAGAATCAATAACCACCACTGCCGGTTTTTCTTTTTGCATGCATTTAATAATGCGTTCTACATTTGTATCAGTCAGTAATAATAAATTATTCTCTGGCAGTCCTAAACGACGCGCACGCAACGTCACCTGCTGTAACGATTCTTCACCCGTCACATATAAAACTTTAAGCTCTTGACTAAGATGCGCCAACGTTTGCAATAATAAAGTCGATTTACCAATACCAGGATCACCGCCAATGAGTACCGCAGATCCAATGACTAAGCCACCGCCTAACACACGATCCAATTCTTTCAGTCCTGAAGCTAAGCGTGCCTCTTCTGCACCCAGCGTCACTTGCTGCATAGGCGTCATTAAAGGCTCTGTACCACTAAACCCTTGGCGCCGTGAACTTTCAATTTGAGTGATTTCTTCAACCAAGCTATTCCACGCGCCACAACCTAAGCATTGCCCAGCCCATTTTGGATATTGCGCGCCACAAGATTGACAAGCGTGTGTGATCTTAGTTTTGGCCATGAAAGTCCTTAAAGTACGAAATTCGAGTATAACACCTGATTTTGTTGCTTCAATATCAATTTGTCTAGCTCTTTTCAGCAATTCATGTTGATTTTTATTAGCGGGATTCTCTGTTTTAAAACGTTCAGCCATTCAATCGATTTTATACATTGAACTAGAGTGGCCCATTTATATCACTTATTGTTAGCCGAGATTGATAATTCTGTGGACTCAGCTGAGATGGATTCAGTTGCGGCGATGATCTGATTTTAAATAAAAGAAAATGCTGTTTTTTGATAAGATCAAAATTTTCTTTTGGAGTTAGAGATATCGCAGAGTTATTAGATGTACTTGCTGTCTCAGAAGCTTCTTCTTCTCCTTCTGATGAAGCTTTAACCGTTTGAGATCTTAAAAGCTCATCATATGAAATAGAAAGAAATTCAGCAGTTTCTATTACGATATTTCCGATCGACTCATTTTGTTCAGGCATCTCAGTAAAATATTGTAATACAGTATCTAATGAATGCTTTGTACCGCTAGTCAGATAACTAATAATAAGATCTTGTATTTCTTGTTTATAGTCCTTTTTAAAGTGATTTTCAACGTACTCATTATAGTGCTCTTTGTAGTGCTTCTGGAAAAATAGGTTTACTTCTCCTGATTTTTTACTTTCATTATTTTCATCTATAACATGCCACGCACATTGAGTGATGGCATTACTTATATTGCCTTCTTCTTTTTTAGCTTCAGCGAATGACAAAAAGAAAATTTTGATTAAGTCGTCCGTTAAACGCAACCCGATATTTTTTAAAAATATTAACCCCATAGCGGCTGTTTCAGCCATATATTGAGCAGAAGCGACCTTCTGTATGATTGAAGGTGCTAGAATGCCGGCATTGTATAAAGATGCAATGCCACCTTCTATAAATGGCAAATCAAACTGCGCACTGAAATAAAGTGCTTCTGTATGCTGATCAGTGAGCGATATGCCACGGCGCTTTAACTTGATAAGCAAAATAGCAAATCGTACGAAAGGAAAATTTATTTTTTGTGGACTATTAAATTCTTGAGCAACTATCCCGTTAAGTTGAATGTCATGAGCTTTTAGAATTGCACATGCTTTTTTAGGAGCATTTAAGGCTGTAGCTCTCTCATCTATAGTGATAGCATGATATTTTGCATTATGTGGACTTTTGATAAATTCTAATAGGTCGTTACCCGTAGGCTTTATATTTTTTTCTGCTAAGTAGATTAATGCATTAGCAATATTCTGAGCCGCAGTTACTGTTGTGCGACCATACTCGTCTGCTACGTTAGCAACTCTTGCGATAGCATTTAACATGGCATATGTGTATTGTATGTTAGCCTCTTGCAAGGAAACAATAGCATTAGCAACCTTAGGATTAAAAGATGGCAGTGTATCTGGATTGAAAAAAACGTCTTGCATTGTTTTTAGTGATATACGAGCATCAACTATAATCTTTAATGAAGCGCTAAAAATTCCTAAACCAGGTGATGAAAGGCTCTCGAGAGTTTGAACCTGTTCAAGTGAGAGCGTAATATCAGCGTCCTTTAATCCTTCTACTATCTCTTCAACTGCATTCTCTAACATTGTTTTGTTTTTTAACGCTTGCTGCTTCTGTCCTTGAATTATTCTTCTGTTTTGTGCTTCCTCATTTTGCTTTTTCATTTCATTTTGTATATTAAGTACAGGTACACGAAGCATTGATATGATTTCAGTTTCTTGCACTCCATTTGCATATTGTTTTTTAGCTATATCTATACGTCCATCAAAATTATTATCATCTAATTGCATCTTATCTAAATTATCGATAGCATCTAAGAGAGCGTCTGTGAGATCTACGCCGTCTTTTTTTAAGGAAACAAGTGCTCCAACAATAGAAAATCTAAAAGGCAAGTCCTTATTTTCCTCATTAAAAAGAATCGCTTTTATTTTGTCTGTGATTAATACTTCTGCGTCGCGTAACTTTATAAAACCTCTTGCAATATCTGACATTTTAACTGGATTTGTAATATAGCTGGCTATGCTCTCGATGAAATCATCTCTAATGACTACTCCAGTGACTGCGTTATTTAACAACAACAAAGGTTCTAAAAAGTGTTTTACCTCTCGCTTGTCTTTGTGAGCAGTATCGATAGCATCAAGAATGGCCTCTGATAGCGTTATATTATTTTCCTCTAATTTTTTTAATATCTCGTCAACAGCAGAATAGGCATTATTAGTAATGGGTGGCGTATTATTAGTTCTAGAAAACCAAGGAAAAGCTCGAGAAAACCAAGATGGCTGCTGTTTCTTAATTTGTGCCGCTTTATGTAAACGGATAAATCTTTTTGCTTCCTCATTTGCATGCTTGCCTGCATGAAGGAGCTTAAAATAAATGTCATTTGTCAAAATAATATTAGCATCGTTCAATGCTTCTATTGCATAAGCAACCTCTAACGCACCTTTGCCCGCTGCAATAACTGCGGCTTGGTTTTCCCTTGTTAGTATCTCTGCTCGTCTTAACGCCTGAAGACCTTTAGCAATGACTGTTTGATGAGCATGTTGCAGTGATCCTTCTGCAAAGAAATAGCCTCTAGCATGTGCAGCGCTATAAAGATTTTTTTTTACTAAGTCATTAAAAATTGCCTGCTTATTTACTACGGGCTGCTCTACGGATCCTAATGAAACAGGAGCCCCCTTTGTTTCTTCGTTATACGCTGCTTTTGTCATGACCGTCACCCAGTAATATTGCCAGATTATGTATAAAATGTGACTATCATAACACAGACCTGTGCAAATAAAAACAGATGTACAAATCATGATTAAAAAAATGACGTGTCTACTAAAGCGAGGTAAAATGAAGCATACATACCGAGGATGAAATCAATAAATGAAGTATAACCGCTTGTTTTCTTTAGGATTAGTATTATGCATGAGCTTAGCCTGCGATACGGCTATAGCCACCAATGAGGCATTAAATGCTCAAACAGACACCTTAGCACAATCATTATTAAGCAAAATGACCCTAGAAGAAAAGATCGGTCAAAAATTAATGCTGGATTTTCGTTACTGGTGTGACGAGCCACAATCAGATTCTTCTCTCTGTAAAAATGACATGATCGTCATCAATGATACCATTAAAAAAATAGTAGCCGGAGATCATGCTGATATAAATCACCCTACACCTGCCGTCGGCGGTGTCATTTTATTTGCGAATAATTTAAAAACGATACCGCAAATTGTCACGCTAACCGACGCCTTCCAAAAAACCATGAGCGATACAAATAATCTTCCTTTGCTGATCGGAACAGATCAAGAGGGTGGAATCGTTTCGCGTTTACCCGCCAGTGAAACAGTCACATTTGCAGGAAATATGGCGATGACTGCTGGCCATTCTTTGCATAAAGCGGATGTGTCCAGTATTGCAAATACTATCGGTATTAATTTGAAAGCAGTTGGCATCAATCTTGATTTTGCGCCTGATGTAGATGTCAATAGCAATCCTAAAAATCCCATTATTAATGTTCGATCTTTTTCAGATGATCCAGCTGTCGTCGCAGAGTTAGGTGGACAATTTACAGACGCATTACAAAAAACAGGAATAGCCGCAACGATTAAACATTTTCCAGGCCATGGCGATACAAGTACGGATAGTCATACTCTCTTGCCCACTGTCAGCCATACGTTGGATCAAGCAAATACACTTGATTTGTATCCATTTAAGGAAATTATTAAAAATAATGCTCCCTATTTTATTATGACAGCTCACATACAATTTCCTGCTTTGGATGATACTAAAATTACCACAAAAAATGCTGAAGAAATTATCGTGCCTTCCACGCTGTCTCGTAAAATTCAAACTGATTTGTTGCGTAATCAAATAGGCTATCAAGGTATTTTGATTACAGATGCGTTGAATATGGGCGCAATTGCCCAAAATTTTGAGCCTGCGGATGCTGTCATTAAAACTTTCCAGGCGGGTGTCGATATTGCATTAATGCCTATCCCCATAACAAATCCAAACGATGTACCTAAATGGGCTGATCTGATTAATAAAATAAAAATAGCAGTCAATGATGGTGTTTTATCCAAAGAAGAGCTAGATCAATCTGTTTTAAGAATTTTAAAAGTTAAATTAAAATTAGGTTTATTGCAACCAGACGCAATACCACTACAGAAAAAAATTGAAAATGCACAGGCTATACTTAATGATCCTGCAGAAAAAAAATTAGAATCAACGACAGCAGATGCAGCAGTCACCTTAATTCAAAATAATAATAGCATTTTACCACTGACAGCCGTATCAGGTATGCGCATTCATATTTTAATGCCATTGTTGGAACAAGCTGCCGGAATAAAACAAACCATTATAGAATTACAACGACTTAATCAATTGCCTCCCAATATCGTTGTGACAATATCTAAAATATCAGAAACCACTCTAATGGCTGAACGTGCTGCAGTGGATGATGCTGATATCATTATTGTAGGTAATAGTTCTACGATGGCTCAATCCTCATCTGATTTAAAAGCGCATATTCCTACAGTAATGACGTCTAATTTATTCTCGCTGTTGCCTCTTGGACAAACATCAATGGCCTTTCCTATCATTCCCGAAGGAGATGGCAATGATAGAGTAGATACAAACGGAAAACCGAATCAGACTTTATTTTCAGCAGGCTATATAACGAGATCGCCTACGTCTCTTTTTGTCACCCCTGATACATATGAGCCCCAATTTGTTTATCAAATTTTGAAATATGGAAAACAGCACAGTAAAAAGACTATATTTATTAGTTTACGTGCCCCTTACGATTTAGCTAATTATACAAATGTCGCAGATGCGATGTTGGCGGTCTACAATTTTTATGGTTATTTAGAAGTAAATGGACCCGGCTATTACCGTGGACCCATGATGCCCGCGCTGACTCGTGTACTCTTTGGTATCAGTAAACCTGAAGGTGTACTTCCGGTAGATGTGCCTGATCCCGATAACTCTTCAAAAATTATATACTATCGCGCCACTTAGGATAATTAAAAATGAAATATCAAAAGCTTATTCTCTATCTAGATGGCAAGTTCATCGGTAATAATTATGCAACAGGCCGTTATCAAAAAATTTCTAATTTAATCTACGAAGCCCTTGGAATTAAATAATGAAGTATTATTATGCTGTTGTCCCAATCGGGCACGTAAACGAGGGGGGTAACTTTTACGACTGGGGCTGAGCTATTACTAAATATATTACATTTTCAGCGTGAATTGAATATAAGGACCATCTAAAGCAAAGCTATCAGTTGATTTTAATAAACTTTGTAAGTAGACCGAGCCTGAAACAATACCAAGTGAACCGGGAGAATAGCTAGATGGCACATAATTTTGTATGGCATTTACATAAATAGAAGCCATATAACCTGCTTCTACTGCAAATAAATTATTCCCAGCATACTCATGTGAAAATTTTAATCCTAGTTTGGCATCTATTGCGGGTACTAGTTGAATATAGTTGCTATGTGAAATTGATTGATTATTTACTGCAATACCTCCCGCAGTTAGAATGCTGCCGGTGCCTGTCGTTGTAGTCGAAGGTTGTTGGCTGCCGAGATATAAATCTGCTGCAAACAATCCTACGATACTAAAATGATTTATTGCCTCGTATTCACCATCCACGCCAAGACGCAAGCCGGCTGCATGATATTTTGCATCAGTCGTTATGTTGAAAGTATAAGGACCTAAAATCGGATCTGTCCCACCAAAGCTTCCTTTTATTTTATGCTCTAACCATAGACCGCTTAAACCTGTAAAAATTCGACTTTGAAGATTTTGACCAAACGCTACATGCTTGCCAAATTCGAGGTTAAATACGTCATAATTATTATTCATTTGGCCATTTGCGCGACTTGTAGGAGCGGCATCAGGGCCAATATTCCAAATGGGACCAGTCATTTGTTGGTAAGGTGGCGCGCTAGTGTTTGCCAATGTATTATCACTATCCGAAGTACTTAAATGCACCCAATAAAGATTGATATCATTATCCGAGTTACTGAAAACATGGCGGTAATTAAGTAACAATCCGGGCGTGAAACCTGGGTTGATAGATTTTGTTGCCCAGCTGGGTGAGAGAATAGGAGTAGGAACACTAGGGTTGAATGGGTTAACTAAGACTGCATAATCATTGCTTCCGCTGGGTCGAAGAAAAACACCTCCTACCGTAAACTCATTGGAGGAAGGAGAGCTAATATTCAACTGTTCCTTTGAGCTGTTATTTGTAGCGCTTGCCAAGGCGTTATAGAAAGGGAATATTAAAAGATAAACAATAGTAATTATTTTTGTTTTAAACATAACATTCCTTGTTGCAGCATATTAATCGAGATATTTTATGAGATAGCGCTAAAGAGAAATTCCTGAATGCTAATCATAGCTTTTTTTGATTTTGTAAATATACTAGAAAGAGAAATGAGGTCAAGTTAAAATTTTGTGTTTTTAAGTATTCAGAAGGAAGCTTAACTAATCCCTTGAATTAAACTGAATAATTAATTAATATCTTGCACTTATCTACATAGGACTAGCCGCGATTGGCCATCCAGCAGCAGGTTTTATCAATGTAATATTCTTTAAAATAAAGATAAGGGAGTATCATGCAAAAAAGTATTATTAGTTTGAGTATTTGCAGTTTAATAGGCATGTCTTCATTGAGCTATGCAGCAGTAGCGCCTGTTAGTTATCAGGTATCAGATCCAAATATGAATTTAATTACAAAGCCGAAGTTTGAACTGACTGTCGGAGCTCTGTATTTAAAACCAAGTGCCTCAAATCTTGATTATGCTGTTTTAGGATATCCTTTCCCAACTAACTCCCCTCATTGGAATGTCCAGTCGGTGAGTCCTTCCTATTCTTGGGGATTTGATCTTGGCGCTCGTTATTATATTCCAAGCTCTAACTACGATCTCGCTGCCAATTGGGATCATTTAAACACGAGTGATTCTAGTTTCACGCAGGTTCCTTCTGGTAGCGGTTTATTTGTTGTGCTTCCATTTCAGGCGGGCCCTAGTTTCGGGCAAGAACTTAATAACCCCTCTCAACAAGCTTCTTCTACTGTGAAATTTAATTATGATGTAGTCAATGTAGATATTGGAAAAAATATAAGCTTTGATACGCAAGCACAAACTAGATTTTTTATAGGTCTTAGTGGTGCACAGTTAAAACAAAATATAAGTACCACTTTTGCTGATAATGCTCATACTTTTAGTATGAATTCAACGAATAATTCTAACCTTACTGGGTTGGGTCCTTTGGTGGGTGTTGATGGTGATTATACTTTTTCAAATGGGTTTGGTGTCTTTGGTGGCCTGATGGTATCTGAACTCATCGGAAATTTGAATCCCTCCACGACCTATACCGCAACTTCACCTGAATTAGGAAGTGTGACTAATCATCAAAGTATTTCTCCGAAAAGTTCTACTCAAGGTGTGCCAGGTATTAATGGTAAGATAGGCGTGAACTATAGTCATACAATGGGGAAAGAAGCTATTTTTAAAGCTTCTCTTGGGTATGAGTACGCAACGTATTTGAATGCGATTGCTACATACAATCCTTCAGCTGTTTTTGGTAACGTTAACACGGGTACCATTGCGCTAGTCTCATTAGAAAAAACAATGAGTAATTATACTGTTCAAGGATTATTTCTTAATTTGGGCTTTAATTTTGCTTAATATGTTTATTTGTAGGGTTTTAAATGCTCGATGATGTGATTTTTATACAGCCTAAATCCTATTTACGTAATAGCTCACCCCACTGCTGTCATTGCTTCGCTTCGCTCGCGATGACAATGCTGGGGGCTGTTACATTTAAGATTTAGTAAGTGAATTAATTTGTTTTTTAGCTTGTTTCTGACTTTCTTTCGCATCGTCTAATTTGAATTGATCAGAATCAGGAAGGTGAAGCCTAATATTAAATACTGAGCTTTCTAAAAGAGGAGAGCGAGGAGAAGAAGGATTGTGCGCTTCTTCTATCTGTTTTGATGCGTTAGAAGATTTTAACGTCTTGAATACAGGAGGGCTATTTTGATGGCTCTCATTTTCTTTATCTGAGGCAGTCCTTGCGCTCGCGATAGGATGCGGTATTGGAGATTTCGTTCGGCAATCGGTTATGATAGCTAAACCTTTAGCGTTGCGATCAAGATCAACTTGTTTTCGCATGTCAGAGAGAAGCGTTTCATTTAATCTTAATCCTTCTGAAGCGAAACCTGCCGCTCTTTCAAGCTTATTTTTATTTTTATAGATAGTTGCAAGATCAAAATACGCATCAACTTTTTTAACAGTTATTTGTTTTTTTTCATCTGGCGTTGAGTTAAGAAAGCTAGTATTGTAATTTTTTAGTGATTCTTGTAAACATCTGATTGCTTCATCTATTTTTGGAATCATAAGATAACAACCGGCTAGTTTTTGGTAACTCTCCGCAGCGAAATAATAATTTGATCTAATTTTATCATGCAATTGGATTGCTTGATTATATTCAATGATAGCGTTGGCATATTTTTCATTCTTATATAAGTTATCCGCTGCCTCGCTACATTCAGTCATCTCGTGTTGATAGCGTAAAATGTCTTGTTCTTTAACTTCTTCATTTTGAAGTTCTTCTTGTAATTTCTTTTGTGGAGTTGTTAGAAGTTCTTCGAGTAACGATGATTGGCTAGTGTACAAAAATTCTGGAGTGGGCATTTTATATTTCCTCGAGTTGCTATAGTTTTAGTTTGGGCAGTATTATGGAGGATCAATAAAAATTATGCAATATACCCAAGGTGCAAAAACTCTCATGCTTTGCTTCTAAATGGAGGTTTAAAATACTGGAAGCTAAATGGTGTTCATCCAATGAGCTATTCTGATAGATCTATTTCTTTGACGCTCGATAAATCACTCCAAGTCAGCGTATTTGTTAACAGCCCCTAATTATTTAACTGTGCATGATTTTTTACGGGTCCAAATCGCAGAATCTTTACTGTGCTTGGGACTGATCTTGCCCCAGCAAAGTA
>DHJK01000207.1:434-1087 GCA_002404295.1 Legionellales bacterium UBA4722 | reverse complement strand
GGACTTCATCTGTAATGTCTATATTAACTCTCAGATTTTGTAACAAAGCTCGGTCTGCCATAAACATTCGATTCGTTAACATACGGCGATCCATGTCGCTAGGTTTGTTACTAAATTTCCCATTCGTTAACGGTTTAATACCAGAAATTCCTTGCGAATTTTTGGGTAGCAGTCGTCCTTCTTTAAGTACTTTTTTAAATCGAGCAGCTTCTTCAGGTGAGTTAGTGTTTGCATGAGGTGATATATAACCGAAGAGGCCGCTTTTATTTCCACCGATGGAATAAATTTTTATTTTTCCATCTTTAAGTTCAGTAAAAGGATCATAATTTTTACTTTCTTTAGCCAGTGTATCAAAGGCGTAGGACGCATCATTATTTTTTAGAAGTGCTAAAATTTTTGCTTTTATTTCTGCGGGTACGCACCAATCGTCATCTTGTTCTGAGATGTTTGTTTTATCTAATACTTCAATGGGTGGAATGGTTCTTTCGGGTCTTTTTTCCTCCATTTTCTCCTTCTCGGCTTGTATAGAAAAATAGGGAATTTCAATCTTCAGTTCTTCAAATATTTTTTTAAATGTAATAATTCGTTTATCATGATTATTGGTATTCTCTAGCATGAGATAATTATTAAATTTCTTTGCGCATCTCATTAAT
>DHJK01000207.1:0-312 GCA_002404295.1 Legionellales bacterium UBA4722 | reverse complement strand
TTAATTGTTTTTTTGTTGAAGCAATTTTAAGCAAATATTCAATTAAATTTAGAGATACCTCACTATTTAGATAATTTTTATCGTGTAGGCGCACTTGCGCTAACCATTCAATAGCCTCATTGTATTGACCTATTTTGGCATAAGCGTTGGCTAAGGCAAAGTAGTTAGGTGGAGATGGTCTTAGTCGCACATTTTCTAATTAGATACTCGATTAATTTTGGGTAATTTTTAAATTTATAGCTAAGAAAGATTAATTTATTTAAATTTATTTCGGTTTTCCCCCCTCCTTGATATGCTTTTTCATACATATTG
>DHJK01000102.1:9406-9641 GCA_002404295.1 Legionellales bacterium UBA4722 | reverse complement strand
ACAGGTAACGCAGCAGCGTTGGGAACAGGAAATGTAAGTGTTTACATCCGGTGCAACATTAAGTATTGTGAATTCAATCGGTGCTGCGATTACAAATAATCTTACACTGAGTGGATCTGGTGTTGGAGGTAATGGCGCACTTATTAATACTGGCACAAATACACTGAGCGGTACTGTGGCTTTAGGCAGTGCAACGACCATAGATGTGACAGGTGGTAGTGATGCCTTAACATTA
>DHJK01000102.1:5601-9207 GCA_002404295.1 Legionellales bacterium UBA4722 | reverse complement strand
GTAGGCTCCGGATCATTAACATTATCAGGTATTAATACTTATTCCACGGGTACTACGGTCAGCGCTGGCACACTTAATGCGACAGGTAATGCAGCAGCGTTGGGTACGGGTGCTGTAAGCGTTACATCCGGTGCAACATTAAGTATTGTGAATTCAATCGGCGCTGCAATTACAAATAATCTCACTCTGAATGGAGCAGGCGTTAGTAGTAATGGCGCACTCGTTAATACTGGTACAAACACATTGAGTGGTACTGTGACTTTAGGCAGTGCAACGACCATAGGTGTGACGGGTGGCAGTGATGCTTTAACATTAAACGGGATTATCAGTGGTGCCAATAGTTTAACAAAAGCAGGTTCCGGATCACTGGTGCTATCAGGTAGTAATACATATTCTGGCGCTACAACCGTAAATACAGGAACACTAAGTATCTTCAACAGCGGAAGCTTGGGTAACACAAGTAGTACAAGCATAACCTCAGGTGCAACATTAAATATTGACTTTAGTAATGGCACTTTGGGAAATACAAATACCATTACCATAAATGGTACCGGTGTTAGCAACAACGGATCACTGAAGATAACAGGATCAGGAAACATTCTGAGTAATCCAATAACCTTAAATAGTAACAGTTCAATTACTTCGCAAGAAATCGTTACATTAAATGGCACAATAACAGGTGCTCACAATCTAGAAATTGATTTTTATAATTCAAGTATTGTCCTGCCATCTATTTCTTTAACAAATAATGGTAATTTAACAGTAGCAACAAACGGAAATATTACACAAAATAATGCGCTATCTGTGCAGGGTGCCTCAAGATTTAATGCGGGAGCAGGCTCTGTTACATTGACTAATCCAAGTAATAATTTTATTGGTGGATTAACCTTAACTAATAGTGGTAATAATGATATTTCTGTTGCTAATAATAATTTAATACAGTTTGATACTGTAAATATCGGAAAAGATTTATTCGTCACGACAAGTGGTTCGGTTACTCAAGTAAATGCACTAACAGTGCCTGGTATATCAAGTTTTACTACAAACGCTGCAAATTCAGATATTTTTCTAGCAAGTGCTGCAAATAGCTTTGGTAGCGAATTTAATATTACGGATAATGGCAATGTACGTGATGTTGAATTGAGAAATATTTCCTCAAGTAATTTTACCTTCTCTGTGCCAGGTAACCTTAGAAATGCAAAATTTAATTTTGATAATAATACTATAATGATCCCCGCGATGACATTGGCGAATAATTTAGAAGCATTTGCCGGTGGACCAATTAATCAGAGTGGAGCTGTAGTTGTTAATGGAAATGCCATATTATCAGCAGGCGCAGTTAACAATATTATGCTCGATAATGTAAATAACAATTTTAAAACTATTATAGTGGATAGCGCAAATAATGTAAGCATAGCAAATTCAACTCCCTTAATATTAGGTGCATCCACTGTTTCAGGAAATTTAACTGTCAATACGAACGGAGATATTACGCAATCAGGATCCTTGAGTATAAACAATATGGCAATATTGTCATCCGGAAGCAGTAATAACATTACACTAACAAATACCAGTAATAATATTCATAACTTAACAGTTCCCAGCGGTTATAATGTATCAATTTACAGCAATGCTAATTTAGAAATTGCATTAGCAACAGTATTAAATAATTTTAATATTGTAGCGCAGGGTGTAATTACTCAAGCAGGAAAAATAAGTTCTGAATTATTAACTGTATCAGCTATAAATGGAATTACTTTAAATCAAGAAAATGCAATTCATGCATTCAATGCAACAAATAGCAACGGGAATATATTATTGAATAACAATATCGATCCACCTGTTATTTCAGGCATCACTCAAAACAGTAGTGGTAACATCTCAATCACAAATGTAGGCGAATTAAATATTACCGGGCCTATCAGTACGCGAGGCGGAAACGTAAGTTTAATCACAACATCAGAAAACAATTTGGCATCTATGTTGACAATTAATGCAAATATTACAACTCAAGGAGGAAGCATTTATGTAAACGCGGCGAACCCTAATAATGTAACTCCAGTCCTTATTGTAAATGGTCTTCTGGATACTACAGGTGGAATAGGCCAAGGTGTTTTAACTGTAGGTAGTGGTGTGGAGCTCAATGTGCAACCTCGGCTCGGGTCAGGTAATATTACTTTGCAGAGTAAATCCCCTGAAAGCAAGCAACTTGTAATGAATGTACAGCCAATTAATTTAAGAAACGTAATAAACGTCACATCACAAACGGCGTATGACTATTTAACTAATCAAGTAAATTCACCAGAACCTATTCTTAGTGTCATAGTAAAAAATGATGAAAATTATTGTAGCTCAGCACCAGTTGGTTCTAAAGAAAATAATGGTGTAATTTATACGTGTTCCTCACATTAATAACTTTTTAGTGGGCGTATGTATTGCGTATTGATATAAATTCATCAGTTACATTTCTTGACCATTCAAATATGACTTAATTTGCAAAAATTCACCAGAATGATTTTTTTGTACTTCATAAATATTTTTATCATCAGACGCAGATTCATTTTTTGCGTAATGTTCAGCATCTTCCTTATCATCAAATTTCATAAAATTCACAGATTTATGATGTTCAGTTTCAATTTTACAAACGCGATAATTTGACATAATATTTCTCCTTGATTATAAACTGTGCTTACACCATTATACCAGATAAAAAGGCAAGCGATGCTAGACATCTACTTCTTTGATTCTACTCACCAAATCCTTAATTTATGAGTAAAACCGTATTAAAGCGTTGTGCAGAAATTTTTGAAAAAGTGTAATAAACATTTAAAAAAGCAGATGATATGGATATAATGACCAAAAAAATATCAAAGCATTTTTGTACTGGAATGGTAAAGTCATGATTGATTCATCAACTTATTCAAAACCACTTACAATAAAATCCAATTATTTATGGTTTTTGACGTTGTCGTTTTCTATGTTTATCGTACTCTCAAACTGGTTTGACCCACGCCTCGTTAAATTCTTTGGATTAACAACTGATGCGGGTACGTTAGTATTCCCATTTACTTTTCTGATATCTGATTTGATTACAGAAGTGTATGGCTATAAATTCGCGCGCCGCGCTATTTGGTGTGGGTTTGTTTTTAACGCATTTTTTATTCTATATAGCCAAATTATCATTCATATGCCAAGCCCAGACTATCCGACGAATAATGCAAATTTTGATTCTTTATTGTCGATTAATATCAGAATCATACTTGCATCAGCGATTAGCTATTTTTGTTCTGAACCGCTTAGCTCATACATCATTGCAAAATTGAAAATTATAATGATGGGAAAACAGATGGCCGCTCGATTTGTTTTTTCAACCGTCATCGCATCGTTTGTAGATAGCATCATTTTTACCGTCATCGCTTTTTATGGCACGATGGAATTAAACAATTTAATTTCATTAGCTGCTACTATGTGGTTAATAAAAGTGATTATAGAGATAGTAGGATTACCTTTATCAATTTGGTTGGCTAAAAAGTTAAAGGAAGAAGAAAAAATTGATATTTATGATAAAGAAACAACATTTAATATTTTTAAGTTAGATACTTACTC
>DHJK01000102.1:0-5405 GCA_002404295.1 Legionellales bacterium UBA4722 | reverse complement strand
ATTTTTAAGTTAGATACTTACTATAAAAATAAAGATAATGAATATGTCCGTCACTATTAAGCCTGTTAGTTATTTTCTAACGTGTTCTTATTCTTTAAAAGATCAATTGCAAAGGTAAAGGGTTCTGAATCAATGCTGAGTGTTCCTGCAAACGGACAATCCAAGCTGAAAATAAGATAAAATGTCACGCCAATTACAAGCGAAATACCAAACAGTAGTGAACTCCAGATAGCAATCGTTTTAGCAACAAACAATCCGTTAAATGCAAAAAGAACGATTGCCCCTGTAAATAGGAGCGGCCAGATAGCTTTTGCGCTATCACCTCTTGCAATTAGAATACGAGAACGTCTTGCATCAAGCCAACGTGTGAGTAAGCTCAGTGATTGGTTGAACAGGATATTTTCGCGTTCATTTTCTGGAATAATCTGTTGCACTTCGTGAGTAACGTTTAATGTTATAGAATGAGTGCTTTCACGACTATTAATCAAAGATGCATTGTAATTTTTTAAGATAGGCCATTCTTCTTCAATGACCAGTATGCAATAATCAAGAGCAGCTTGCCTAAGATTGTCATTTTTATTATGAGATGCAGACTCCCAGATATGTACTAAATCTAGAAGCGCATATACTTCATTTTGTACAGATGCTTTTGCATCCGTGAAATTCTGCCAAACCCCCCATAAGGTAAAAGTTAGCAGTATTGCATAGACAGTACCCATAACTTGATAAACGGAAGAAATTAAGTCAGTATTAGCGACTAGCTGGTGGACATCAAAACATAAGCTGAATAAAGTAGCACTCGTAAATGCGGCGATTAATGTTGCGCTAATAATAAAAATGGCTTGAAATTTGCCCGATGAAGCTAAAAGAAATGCTCGCATATATACAAAATCCTTTTTATGTTATATCTATATAGCTTTAATAAGGCTAATTATAGAGCTATTATTGATACTCAAGTCATCATGATAACTAAATTTTGAGTAGGAAACCATCCTTTGCGGAAATTAAGCACTTGTAGATATGATCAGTAAAATGAAATAATGCTATTAGCATTCTCTATGGAGTAACCCTATTGTGATGACGATTCTTTTTCTTTTAATGATGTTAGCGGTCATATTGGCATGGGCAGGGTGGCGACGCGGCGTATTAATGTGTTTAGGAATAACATTACTATTAGCCTCTATTTTATTTTACTCAGATATTACCACGCATCTTTCTATTGCGTTGTAAATTTAATATCAGGAGATAATCATGGTCATTTTTGATGATAAAGAAGTAAAAAAATTAGATAAGTTGTGTAATATATTTGAGTTAATGGCGATCATGGCCGTCTTATTTTTATCTTTTTCTTTCCAAATTATATTTCATGAATTACCGTGCCCATTGTGTTTATACCAACGCTTAGGTTTTTTTGGTATTGCGATAGGATTTTTATTAAATTTACGTTTTGGCTTTAGATCTAGTCATTATTCGGTGGTGATATTAAGTGCGCTTTATACAAGTTTTGTTTCGCTAAGACAAATTGCATTACATGTTGTGCCAGGCACAGGCTCCTATGGTGATCCAGTATTTGGTTATCATCTTTATACATGGTCATTTGTCATCTCGATGCTTGTTCTTGCTTCTACGACATTGATGATGGGATTCGACAGACAATACAAAAAAACGCGTTATCATAATGGGCAATTTAGAGCAATAGTCAACATTTTGTTTGCTATTATGCTAGTATTGCTTGCATTAAACGTGACATCAGTCTATTTAGAATGTGGATGGAAGACTTGCCCAGAAAATCCAACGGTATATCGCTAGCTAAAGTTAGAGGCGTACGTCAGTCATTCATGCGAATCTCCGATAATATATCGATGCAAAAAAAATAGGAAAGTTCATATGAATTTTAAATTATTAGGTAGTGTGTTACTTATTGTGGGTACTTCAATTGGTGCTGGGATGCTAGGCTTGCCTATCGCAGCAGCGCAACTAGGTTTTTTTGGATCATTAGTCCTTTTATTAGTTTGTTGGTTTGTGATGACTGCGGGTGCATTTTTAATTTTAGAAGTAAATTTGTGGCTTCCTCAAAATACTAATCTAATCACGATGGCAAAAGTGACTATGGGGCCTATTGGGCAAATTATTTCATGGATTACGTATTTATTACTTCTTTATTCACTCTTGTGTGCCTATATTGTGGGTGGAAGTGATTTGCTTCATCATTTACTACTGACAAGTGGTATCAACATTCCTGTGTGGGCTTCATGTATTCTTTTCACTTCTATATTTGGTTTCGTCGTTTATTTTGGTATTCGCTCGGTTGATTACGTTAATCGCGGGTTAATGTTTTTTAAGTTAGGCGCTTATATTATATTAGTTATTCTTATGGCGACTTATGTTTCCTTAGATAAGCTAACTGAAGGAGATTTTCACTATATAACTTCTGCCTCAGCAATTACAGTTACTGCGACTGCATTTGGATTTGCTATTATTATTCCAAGTTTGCGCGTCTATTTTGCTGGCGATATCAAGAAGCTTAAAATGGCTATTATCATTGGCAGTATTATCCCACTCATTTGCTATATAGCATGGGATGCAGTCATTATGGGAATTATTCCCCTGAGCGGTGAGTACAGTCTCGTGTCTATTCTGCATTCTACAGGCTCTACAGGCGATTTAGTTGCGACCCTGGATTCGGCAGTAGAAAAATCCTCGGTAACATTCTTTGTTAAAATATTTACGTCTATATGCGTTTTGACATCATTCTTAGGTGTGTCATTATGCCTAACTGATTTTTTAGCGGATGGATTTCAACTAGAGAAAAAAGGTATTAGTAATATATTTATCCATGCATTAACTTTTATTCCTGCATTAATTATCGCTTTATATTTTCCGAATATATTTATTAAAGCACTGAGTCACGCAGGCATATATGCAACTGTTTTGCTTATTCTGTTACCAGTATGTATGGTATGGAATGGACGTTATCGTCGTGCTATTGCAACGGGCTTTGAAGTGCCAGGTGGAAAAGTTATTTTAATTATATTGATAATATTCTCGCTGTTTCTTATTGCAAAAGGGATAATGGGTTGAAGATTTAAGATGTCATAGAAATAGGCAAGAAAATTCGATCTGCGCGCCAATATCAATTTTATTCTAGCCATTTTGTGGAGGCACTTGCGTTAAGTATAGAGCAACATGTATTCCATTTTTTCCTAACTCCATTTTTTCATCCAAGAAGCGATAGCGTCCCCAACTTCATGAGGACTGTCTTCTTGGACAAAGTGACCACCCTTAATTTTTACATGCTGTTGATTCGGCCATAATTGTGCAATTTTACGATGAGACTCAAACATCACCCCAGGAATGGCTTCAATAAACAATTTCGGAATCTTTGAAGAAGCTAACCACTTGCCATAGTCCTGTATAATTTCATGGACATCAGAAGGCTTGCCTGCAACAGGGACCTCTCGGCGCCAGGTAAGGGTGGGGCGTCGAGATTCTCCTGCTTCTAGATAGGGTTTTCTGTAAGTATTCATTTCTTCTTCAGTGAGTTTTCGCAACATGCAACAGGGTAGTTCCTTTTCTATGATAAAGTTTTCATTGAGCACCAGTTCTTCACCGGCTTCTGAATACATCATCTCGAAAAATTTAATCGCCTCAGGAGGTAGATCATCCCAAGAATTAATCGGTGCCACAAACGCTTCCATGTACGCAATTTGTTTTACCGCATTACGATGACGGTTAGCCCAATCAAACCCCAATGCCGAACCCCAATCATGTAACACTAAAGTTACATTTTTACGAATATCAAGTGCGTTTAAAAAGTCATCAAGATATTCACGATGTTCTATAAATCGATATGAAGAAGGCCCGCTATTAGGAAGCTTCTCAGAGTCGCCCATGCCAATCAAATCAGGAGCGATACAGCGTCCCAGCTCGACCAGATGCGGAATAACATTGCGCCATTCGTAGGATGATGAAGGGTTTCCATGAAGAAAAACAATAGGGTCGCCTCTGCCTTCATCAACATAAGCCATGGAAAGCCCTTTAATTTTAATGAATTTCTTGTTCATTTTGGAATCTCTCCGCTAAAATTCGATGTGAGTGTCGTCAGTAAAAATAAAATCGAGAGCATCAATATCTTTGCTATCAATTAGTAGTGCAATAATCCTTTAATAAATCCAATATTTCTCATCCTGTAATTTATAATAGGGTTTAATCTCACGTTTATAATCGGGATGTTTTTTAATAAAGTCTTCAATAAGCGTGCTTTTACCCATAAAACGAGTGCCAGAAACAGAAATACGTATGATAGGTTTCCTTATTAAATTGCGCTGAATGTTAGGCGTGATTGTCTGACTAATTACGCCTATTGTCAATATTCGGTTTAATTCATTACAATTTTTTGTAATAATATGTTAAATTGAATTCTTAATCGTCATTCTATTTTTTGGCAAAATACACATTTTACAAGGGAAAATAATGTTTACACACTCAAAAACTGAGAGCTCAGCGAGTAGTGAATTAATTGAGTTGAAGTCATGGAACAATACAAATGCCATCAATATCGAAGAAAAATTACGCCAGTTATCTGCAGTTGAACCAAGTGAGTATAATAGGAGATTTCAAAATGCCTATTCAAACTATATGTGCCATAGATCAAGCGTAATTAACATTAAAGGCGCTCTTTTTGGTTTTGGTTGTATGATGGAGAACATGGGAACACGCCCATATATGTACTACTTGGAACAAAGAATTTCTGAAAAAAATTGTACGAAACAAATAAAGAATTACTGTTGCTTTTAAATGAAGCTGGAATGGGCAAAAACAAAAAATCTTTAAACTTTCATGTATTGGTAGAAATGTTTAATCTTGAATATCAAGGCTATGATGATAAGTCTGCCACCAATTTAATCGAAGACACATTAATGATATTACGTACCCAATATCCTGATATAAAACCCGAAACAGGCCCTCGTATGGTAGTCCCTCATGGCCTTTAATTTTAAAGTCTGTTAATAGCCATAAATTGTTTTTATTCGCCCCATGCTGGGAAAAACATCTAAATCGGGCTTTCGAGCTAGTTACCGCCTTAAAACTAATATGGCTAGTAAAGCCCTTACCGTGTGCTGCGGTTCAAAGGAGGTTAAAGAAAGGAATCTAAGTAAACAAGCTTTATAAAAGATGAAGGTAGGCCCTTCGAAATCGGCTTTCAGGAGCTGGTTTCAAACCACCTCAAGCAGCTGCTATTAAGAGTAGTGGTTGTGAGCGTTGAAGCGATAGCCAAAGAGGTCAATCCAATCTTCAGAGGTTGGATAAATTACTATGGCCGCTTCAATCGCGAATGTCTAAATTCCATCTTTCGATACTTTTATATGACACTACAAAAATGGGTAGTGCACAAATTCAAAAAT
>DHJK01000081.1:306-13278 GCA_002404295.1 Legionellales bacterium UBA4722 | reverse complement strand
CGACCTCTCCCACAAGGGGCGAGGTAGTGCTAAGCAGGGTCTATTTGCCCACCAAACTCATAGCCCAACCTACCCTTTTATGACTATAATCTCTAGCACCCAACTTAAGGCATCCTATGGAACCGCGCTTCATTCACTTACGCCTACACACTGAGTATTCTTTGAGCGATGGCATCGTTCAAATCGACTGCTTGATTGATAAAGCGCGGGAATGCAATATGCCTGCGGTCGCAGTCACGGACCAAAGTAATGTATTCAGTGTGGTCAAATTTTACCAAGCAGCGGTTAAAGCAAAAATTAAACCCCTCATCGGTGTCGATGTATGGTTAGAAAATGAGGATCAAGCCAAGAATCCTTATCGCCTAACTTTATTCTGCCAAAACGATCAAGGCTACAAAAACTTATTAGAATTAGTTTCACGCAGCTTTATTCATGGACAAGCCTTGGGCAAAGCCATTATTCTTCGTCGCTGGTTAACGGAATTAGGCAATGGTTTAATTGCGCTATCAGGCGCAGAAGAAGGTGATATTGGCCAAGCACTCTTAGCCAATGACACCCTAAAAGCAAAACAATTATTAGATTTTTGGTTACAGTATTTTCCAAACCGTTATTACATTGAATTACGTCGCACTGGTTTTGCAGAACAAGAAAATTATATTGATGCAGCCTTGATGCTAGCAGAAACCCACGCCCTACCCGTCCTTGCCACTAACGATGTGCGATTTATCGAACGTGATGATTTTGAAGCGCATGAAGCACGTGTTTGCATTCACGAAGGTTTTATTTTGGCAGATCCACGTCGACCGCGACGTTATACTGATCAACAATATTTTCGAAGCCAAGAAGAAATGCTGGAACTGTTTGCGGATATTCCTGAAAGCTTAGCAAATACAGTAGAACTCGTAAAACGTTGCAATGTTACGCTCACATTAGGGAAAAGTTTTTTACCTCGCTTTCCAGTACCTCTGGGTTTTACTATTGACAGCTATCTCTGTCATGCTGCGCAATTAGGTTTGAATGACCGTCTCAATATTTCTTTTGATACCACTACAGACGCTTTCACTGAACAACGCATTCCTTATGATGAACGTCTACAACTCGAATTGAACGTTATCAACAAAATGGGATTCGCAGGGTATTTTTTAATCGTGGCGGATTTCACACGCTGGGCACGAGAAAATGGCGTGCCTGTAGGTCCCGGTCGTGGCTCAGGTCCTGGCTCGCTGGTTGCGTATGCTTTAAAAATTACAGATTTAGACCCGCTTCAACATGAACTGTTGTTTGAACGTTTTCTAAATCCAGACCGCGTTTCCATGCCCGATTTTGATATTGATTTTTGCATGGAAGGGCGCGATCGCGTGATTGAATATGTGATGCGAACCCATGGATTTGATGCCGTGGCACAAATTATTACTTATGGCACTATGACAGCAAAAGCTGTTATCCGTGATGTAGGGCGCGTACTTGGCATGAGCTATGGTCATGTAGATAAAATTGCAAAATTAGTTCCGTTTGAAATTGGCATCACACTGGATGCCGCTTTAAAACAAGAAGATTTACTGCGTGAACGTTACGAGCAAGAAGAAGATGTACGCACGCTGATTGATCTTGCACGTAAGCTCGAAGGCATTACCCGTAATGCTGGCAAACATGCAGGTGGCGTGGTAATTGCACCTTCTAAATTAACGGAATATACCGCGCTCTATTGTGAGCAAGGGCAATCAAACCATCTTGTCACACAATTTGATAAAGACGATGTGGAAGCTGTGGGCCTTGTCAAATTTGACTTTTTAGGTTTGCGTACGCTCACTATCATTAACTGGGCGATTCAAGAAATTAATATTGGGCGAGAAGTAACACAAGAAACTGCTTTAGATATTCAGCTAATTCCACTCAATGATCCAGCTACGTTTACTTTACTCAAAGCATGTAAAACAACGGCTGTATTCCAGCTTGAATCACGGGGTATGAAAGATTTAGTTAAACGTATTCAACCGGATTGTTTTGAAGATATCGTAGCGCTCGTTGCTTTGTTCCGTCCTGGCCCGTTGCAATCCGGCATGGTGGATGATTTTATTAATCGTAAGCATGGACGTGCTAAAGTGCAATATCCACATCCTGCGCTTGAACCTATTTTAAGTCCTACGTATGGCGTTATTTTATATCAAGAACAAGTAATGCAAATTGCGCAGGTGTTAGCGGGTTATTCGTTAGGGTCTGCAGATTTGTTACGTCGCGCCATGGGTAAGAAAAAACCAGAAGAAATGGCGATGCAACGTGAAACTTTTTGTAAAGGTTCCGTTGAGCGCGGCGTAGAGATTGAAACAGCGACTTATATTTTCGATTTAATGGAAAAATTCGCGGGTTATGGTTTTAACAAATCACATTCAGCATCGTATGCTTTAATTGCTTATCAAACTGCTTGGCTCAAAGCGCATTACCCTGCGGAATATATGGCGGCAGTGTTATCAGCGGATATGGATAACACCGATAAAGTCGTTCAATTTGTAGAGGAATGCAAGGCGCTTAATTTACATGTGAGCCCACCGGATGTGAATCGCAGTATTTATCGATTTAAGGCGATTGATGCAACGAGTTTAGTCTATGGATTAGGTGCGATTAAAGGTGCGGGTGAAGTTGCGATTGAATCTATCGTGGAAGAGCGAACGCGGCATGGCGAATTTAAAGATTTATTTGATTTTTGTAAACGCGTGTATTCACGAAAGATTAATAGACGATTATTGGAAGCGTTCATTAAAGCAGGTGCGTTTGATTTAATTGCGCCACACAGGGCTACGATTATGGCTAGTTTAAATCGTGCGTTGCAACGTGCTGAGCAAACTACGCGGGATCAAGCGATAGGCCAACATGATTTATTTGGCGGGTCTCATACGCAGGAAAATACGATGGAGTATATTTCTGTACCTGAGTGGAGTGAGCAACAACGATTGTTTGGTGAGAAAGAAACATTAGGGCTTTATTTAACAGGGCATCCTATTCATCGGTATTTGCCTGAGTTAAAAAACTTTACGAGTAATAGGATTGCGGAATTACGACCTAGCGCAAAAACAGTTGTGGTAGCTGGAATTGTTATTAATCTTCGGACTATCCAAACTAAACGCGGTGATCGGATGGCTGTTGTGACACTGGATGATGCGACAACGCCTATTGATGTTTTGTGTTTTGCGGAAAATTATCAAAAATATCGGGAGTTGTTGGGGAAAGATAAACTGATTGTTGTAGAAGGCGAAGTGAGCGTAGATGATTTTAGCGGCGGGTATAGATTATTAAGCCGTGAAATTTTTTCTATTGATGCGGCGCGTGAGCGATATGCTAAATATTTACAAATTCGACTTTCACCGACGTTTGATGTGGTGCAGCTAGCGCCTTTGTTAGAAAAATATCGGGGTGGAAGGTGTAATGTGGCAGTGGATTATTGGCGGGCAGATGCGAAAGCTAATTTGAAATTAGGCGAGGCTTGGCGGGTAAAACCGATGGATAGTTTATTGGATACATTGAGAGATGTTTTTTCTAGTGAAAATGTGGATGTTGTTTATTAATTGATTATATTAGCATAATGAAAATATCGTATTAAAAATATACAGATATGTTGCAACATATTAATCCATTTAAGATTTCCTTAAGAATAATGTAGTACACTGCTCATATTAAATTTAATACATGGGATAACACTATGTTTAGAAATTGCTTCTTCTCAAGAAAAAAACCTTACCTAACTAACCCAGATGATTATAAAGGTCCGTATGGTGAGATTATGGATGAAGATGGCGAATTTACAATTCTACCCCGATCTTACAGCCAAACAATGAGTGATTTCCTCAAAGCCGCTAAAGATTATGCCCCTACACCCAAAGAAGCCGGTAAACTACTCCTCGTTATTTTAGCGGGTAGTGCTGTAGGTTTAACACTTAGCATTGGTATTCCCACACTCATTGGAATGAAACTCCTAGCAACTAGTTTGACATTGACCAGCATGCTGCAAACCGCAAATTACATCTTATCAATACCAGCGGGACAAATCGCATATATAGGGGGTGCCCTAATAAACATATACACGTCATCTAAAATGTATGACTGGATGTTTAAACCAACGGGTGCAGAAAATGCTCAGGAAATGAAAGTATTACCGGCTATTAGACATTTTTAACTTATTAGATGACTATACTTTCACCCCGTGATAAAAACGCTTAAACCTCATTCATCGGCTCTAAGTGCTCCACCACCAACTGCACCTTACACTTATTCCTAAATTCATTCACATCCATTCTATAAACCACATTCACCCGCTCACAACGATAATTCGGCCAATGATTCACGTCGGTATTAAACGCAATCGCATCAAACATTTTGTCATCTTTAGCCAACATTAATTTTAAATGTTTACCTGCTAACAACCGCTGCTCGACTATCTCAAATACACCTTCAAACAAGGGCTCAGGAAAAGCTTGTCCCCAAGGCCCTGCTTCTCGCAATAATTCAGCGATCTCAAGCGTTAATTCATCAGCGTGTAATTCACCATCACTCAACACCGCATGCTGTAAATCTTCTTCTTTGAGCTGGCTCGATATAACTTGATCAAACGCAGTAGAAAAAATATCGAATGAAGCAAGCGGCAAGGTTAACCCTGCAGCCATTGCATGCCCGCCAAATTTCCCCATTAAATTGGGATATTGCGTTGCAATCTGCGCCAACACATCACGAATATGCACACCCGGAATAGAACGCGCAGACCCTTTTAGTTCTGTGTCATTAGCTAACGCAAACGCAATCACCGGCCTTCGAAAACGATCTTTAATGCGTGATGCCAAAATACCAATGACGCCTTGATGCCATTCAGGATCAAACAAACAAAGTCCACGTGGTAATTTCACATTATCTAATTGAATTTTTTTTAAAAATTTAAGGGCTTGCTCTTGCATGTCTTGTTCTATGACACGACGCTCATCATTTAATTGATCGAGTACAGTTACCATTTCACGTGCGCGTATTAAATCGTCGCAAAGCAAACTTTCGATGCCTAGAGACATATCATCCAAACGTCCAGCCGCATTTAATCGTGGAGCTACAACAAATCCTAAGTCCGCTGCTACGACTCGCTTGGGATTTCTATTAGCTAATTCTAATAATGCAGTAATACCTGGCACACAATGGCCAGCACGAATGCGGCGTAAACCTTGGTATACTAAAATACGATTATTATGATCAAGCGCCACGACATCGGCAACGGTGCCTAATGCGACTAAATCTAATAAGCGTGACATATTGGGTTCAGGAATGAATTGTTCGACGAACCACTGACAATCTGTTAAATGGCGTCTTAATGCTAGCATCACATAAAAAATCACACCTACACCGGCAAGGCTTTTGCTGGGAAATATATCATGCGGTTGATTAGGATTAACGATGGCATCGGCAGGCGGTAATGTATCTGCGGCTAAATGGTGATCGGTTATAATAACTTGGATACCTAATGCGTTAGCGGCCTCTACACCGGCGTGATTGGCAATACCATTATCTACAGTCACAATGAGTGCGGGATTAAAATCTCTAGCGGCCACTTGCACTAATTCGGGTGTTAAACCATATCCAAAGGCGAAACGATTTGGCACGAGGAAAGCCACATGTTTAGCGCCAAAGCTGCGTAAAGCACGGATGGCAACAGCGGTGCTGGTGGCACCATCCACATCGAAATCACCGATGATTAAAATGTTTTTTTGAAGGCGTAAGGCTTCGAATAAGCAGGCAACTGCTTTGTCTATACCGAGTAAAGATTGATAAGGTAATAAATATTCTAGACCTTGTTCAAGCTCGCCTGATTTGACACCGCGTGCAGAATAGACACGTTGTAATACGGTGTGGATGTGTGGGAAGGGTGATTCTGTTATTTCTGTGGTTCGTTTTATTATTTTTTTTTGCATTGTTGTCCTAAGCAGCGCCTTCTCGAAGAGTATACTTTTATGAAACCTATTTACCTGCTACATTGCATCAACAAATGACGCTTATTATACCGATTCACCGCCACCACACTCCATACACAAGACGTCACCCAAACCAAAATAATCGGCACAGGCAACAAACTATTCACCATAATCGCCCCTAAAATAATCATGACAATGCCACCGACCGTGCTCGCGTACAACAACCCCACCGGCCCTAAAAACACACTAAACAAGAGTGCAACTGCCAAGTTTTTAAAAGGTAAAACAGCTATCTTCGGTACTTCACTCATCTCATTTAACTCCTCAACGTTCCTGACGCTGCCCGTTGCATAAACTGCTTAATATTTTCTAATGCTCTCAACATGCGCGGTTCATCTTCCACTAAACTAATACGAATATAGCCATCCCCACATTCCCCAAACCCAATCCCGGGAGATACTCTCACATGTGCTTCACGCAATAACAATTGAGCAAACTTCAACGAACCCATTTGTTGAAATGGCTTTGGAATTTTCAACCATAAAAACATCGACGCTTTCGGAATTTCAACTTCCCATCCAGCGGCTTGTAATCCAGCACACATCACATCACGACGATGTTGATACATCTTACAAATTTCCACTACCGCATCTTGCGGTCCTTCTAACGCCGCAATCGCCGCAACTTGCACCGCTCCAAAAGAACCATAATCAAGATACGATTTCATGCGAGCTAACGCACCAATCAACGTTCGGTTCCCACTCAAAAATCCAACTCGCCATCCTGCCATGTTATATGTTTTAGATAACGTATAAGATTCCACCGCGATGTCTTTAGCACCAGGCACTTGCAAAATAGAAGGCGCCTTATAATCATCAAACACTAATTCTGCATAAGCCAGATCATGCAACACCCACACGCCGAATTCTTTTGCTAATTCAATCACTCTGACGAAAAAAGGCAGATCAACACACTGCGTGGTTGGGTTCGTCGGAAAATTCAATACTAATAATTTAGGCTTAGGATTCATGGTACGAAGCGTCTTTTCGAGCGACACCAAAAAATCATCTGGATTAGGCAACAAGGGAATATGTTTGACTGTTGCATCTGCAATCACAAAACCAAAATGATGCACTGGATAGCAAGGATCAGGCACCAAAACAGTATCACCTGCACCGGTCACCGCCAGCGCTAAATGCGCCAACCCTTCTTTTGACCCAATCGTCACAATCGTTTCTTTCTCAGGATCTATTTGAACCTGATAACGACGGTCATACCAACGGCTAATAGCCTCGCGTAATGGCAAAATACCCTTCGATGGGGCATATCGATGCAAAGACGTATCGAGCACCGCTTCACGCAATGCCTCCACAATATGAGGTGCTGTGGCCTGATCAGGATTCCCCAACCCAAAGTCGAAGACTTCAGCACCTGTAGCCATGACTTCTTGCTGCAAGTCATCCATCACACTAAAAAGATAAGGAGGTAATCGTTTAATTCGAATAAAATCGTTCATAAGCTACTTTTCCATACAATTCTTAGGTACCATAATCATGACAACTCATACTGTCAACCAAATCTCACAAGGAAATGACATGTCATTAAACTTAGATGAAAATTCAGCCAGTTATCAGATTCGCGCCTATCAACCTGGACTGATTCAAGTCAATGATCAAACGTTTGCGCGCAGTATTATTATCATGCCTGATAAGTTGATTAACACTTGGGCACCTCAGAGTATCGATGAGCTGAGCCACGAAGATTTGGCTGATGTGATTGCGTTGCGTCCTTCTATTCTTTTAATTGGCACAGGGCATAATTTGCAATTCCCTGATCTTAAGATTTATGGGGATTTGATTAACTATGGGATTGGGGTAGAAATTATGAACACGCATGCGGCGTGCAGGACATACAATGTGTTGACGTCGGAAGGTCGGAGTGTGGCAGCGGCGCTGATTATAAGATAAAGCCCACATAGATATTCTAATGGACAAAACTCTTTTTTTCATCTATATTACAAATTCATCATCGATCAACAAAAGGTAAGAAAATGAATGTCGCCACTATTTCTTCTAAATTTCAGATTAGTATCCCTAAAAAAATACGAGAGCAACTCCATATAAAACCAGGGCAGCAATTTATCTTTATTGCCAAAGGAGAATGTTTAGAAATTGTTCCGAGACGTGATATCAAAGAAATGAAAGGTCTCTTAGCAGGTGCCAATATCCAGAATGTGCGAGACAGAAGTGAGCGTAAATGAAATATTTGATCGATACTTGCGGCTGGATTGAATGGTTAACTAATGGCAAACTTGTTTCTTCATTTGAACCTTATTTTAAACATCCTACAACATTAATTATACCTACCTTGGTACAGCATGAATTATATAAATGGATCTGTCGTGAAAAAAATCTGACTTTTGCTCTCGAGGTCATTGGTATCACTGAAAGTGGTGTAATCGTTCCACTAGATACAAATCTCGCATTGTATGCAGCAGATATGTCGAAGGAATATAACCTGGCTATGGCTGATGCTATTATATATGCGACTAGTCGAAACCAGGATGCATTGTTAATAACATCAGATAAGCATTTTAAAAATATACCTCATGTGAAGTATTTTGAAAAATAGTAATAGCCCCGCTGTTACAAAAAACAGGCATATCCTATTTATTACCGCGCCATCAGACCCTTAATATCAAGTCTAATGTCTACGGGTTTATTTGGTAACACCATCAATGACGTTGGTGCAGCTACTGACTGCTGTGTAGCTGTATTTTTTACAGCAGCTTGATCTATATTATCATTGACAACATCGTCCAAATACATCACTTGCATAGAAGGATTTTGATTAGCCAACGAAACTAAAGCATTATCTTTAGAAAAAGCACTATCAGGATAAGAAGCAAGCAAGGGTAAAATGACTGCTTTTTCAATCACTGCTCTTCTATCATCCGTTGAGTTACCTGGTCGCAAGCCAAATGGGTTGTAATAAACTAATGCTTCTGTTGCTTTTGCTTTTGTTTGATCGGCTGGATTGACGTAATTACCTAAATAAAGCCCTAATCCGCCTATAATTGTCATAAAAGGGTGACCATTATTTTTTAAATAGTCAATTCGCTCTTCGACTGTTTTAGTCCGAATTTTATTTCCCGACGCATCAAGAAGATCAGCATAATTTTCCGCTTTGCCAGGCACTTCACTTGGGTTAACTTGGTCTGTAGAATGTCGAGGTAAATAAATACCAAACGCTACAAACAAATTTTTCATTTCAGATGAAGCATCATTATAAAAAATATCTGAACTTGTGCCGTAAGGTCTACCCGCACCCCAGGCAAAATGTCGGCCAAGCTGATGTTGCATGATGGTAACAAAATGTCTAGGTGTTGGAAGAAAAGGCACTTTGACAGCATCGTCTTTTGATAAGTTTGCGTAATGAATCAGCGCTGCGCCAGAGCCATTGTCCACAGGGATCATAGCAGTCATCGTATCAGAATTATTTTCTTCTTTTTTCGCTAGCGGAAGAATCATTCCTACATAACCTTTGAATTGCTGTTTTGCATTTTCTTTATCAGTAATCGGAATCTCTGAATTGATAACTGCAACTAATCCGTTATCATCAACGGATTGTTTCCAGTTCTTTATGAACTCTGGATCAACAGTCGCCACCTTGTCTTTTTCAATCCAGCCAATACAATCGCTCGTATAGATTAGAGCCCATGCGCCATCTATCGTATAAGCCAAGATATAAACAGGCGTACCGGCCCATGTTGCTGTCGTTTGTATATGATCAGAGTCAGGTCCTTCACCGGGTAATTTGCCATCATAATAATAGCCTTCCATGGTAGGTAAAATACGAGTATTAGCATTTTGTATAATGATACCGCGACGAGCAGAGTCATATTTATAGTCAATCTGTTGTTGATCGAGATTCATGTACGCTTCTAAAGCGTTGCGCTTATCTAGCGTATATTTAGTATTATCAGATTGATTTTCCGGTCTGGGATCGTTGTACCCGCCGCCAACTGTAATATAAGATCGTTCATAATTTAAAATTATTTGTATTTTCTTAACAAGTTGCTCACCCGTACGCGCTTCCCAAACTGAGTTCTCGCCAAAATAGTGTTGGCGAACAGTATCCTGCATCTGTGGATTCTTGATTGGAATTGGCTGATCATACTTGGGATCGAGTAACACGCCCCAATCAGAAAAACTTTGGCTATAGTTATTTAGCCCTTTAAAAGGCAAGTTAAGATCTTGTGGCGATTGTTTTATTTCCACATTCGAATTAGGTACGACAGAAGCGTCTTCTGCCCATGACAACGCAGCAGAACTTGATAATATACAGGCTGTTATAAGAACTACCGATCGCTTTATAAATTGCATTGACGGCCTCGCTTTCTGTGTTTGTGATTAAGTGACTGATAATGTAGTCAAAAAAGAATCAATATTACCATGGGAGTTCAATAAATGCAATAAATAGAGCACTTTAAGGCTAGTCTTCTTGAAAAATATAGCATATTTTGGTTTATTTTAGGTGAACCATTACAAAAGCGACAGAAGCAGAGCAGGATCCAAGAAACAATAAATCACCAAAATTAAACCAATTTAAATAAATGCGCCATCTTCACATGATTATTCTTCACATCCAGAATTTCTATCGCATAACCCTCCATACGCAAACAAACCCCTGCACGCGGAATCGTCTCCAAATAATCCACAATTAATCCACTCAACGTCTTCGGACCATCCGTTGGAAATTGACAATGCGTAACCCGATTTAATTCACGAATCGTGACATCACCTTCCACTAAATAACTACCATCCGGTTGGATCCGGATCATTTTAGTATTGTCAGACACGTTCATCGTAAACTCACCCACGATTTCTTCTAAAATATCTTTTAAAGTAATCAACCCTTGAATCTCGCCGTACTCATCAACAATCAATGCCATCCGCTGATGCTGTCGTTGAAAATTTTGCAATTGCATATTTAGCAGCGCACCTTGCGGAACGAAATAAGGTTCATGCAATAATCTAATTAATGTTTCTTGGGTAAGTGTCTGTGACATAGCAAGACTCATCACTTCACGCACATGCAAAACACCTATAATTTGATTGATACCTTCCCTATAAATAGGCAACCAATCATATTTGCTTTTTGCAATCATCTTCAGTACTTGTTCCCACTTATCATCCAAATCAATGCCCATAATTTTATGACGCGGAATCATGACATCATCCACAGTCACTTTATTTAAATCTAAAATACCAAGCAGCATTCGTTGATAAGGCAACACTTTACCTGTGCCTTCATACACAATACTTCGCAGCTCTTCTCGATTCAAAGGCTCAATGACGTGGCCTGAAACGTTAATACGCAACAAGCGTAACAAGCCATTTGAAATAGTATTAATAAACCAAACCAGCGGATAAAATAATTTAAGTAAAATATATACTGGCCACGCCATCACTTTAGAGACACGTTCTGGATACAAGGCAGCGATAGTCTTAGGGGCCACCTCTGCAAAGATTAAAATAACAAAGGCTAATAAAACCGAAATAAGCATTACCGCCTTTTCACCAAAAAAATGAATGGCGACAATGGTGGCTAAGGCTGAGGCAAAGATATTTGCCACATTATTGCCGATCAAAATCATGCCTAATAACCGATCTGGACGTCTAAGCAATTTTAAAATCAACACCGCCCATCGCTTTTTCATGGCACCCGCATGGCGCAGACGATAACGATTTATTGCCATTAATCCCGTTTCTGCACAAGAAAAAAACCCTGACATAATAATTAATAACACAATCGCAACACAATATAAAATGAGAGCTGATTGGCTTAAGGTGGACTCGTGCACGTAAAATCCTCGGGAATATGAATATAGCCAGTATTCCTTTTATTTGGATAATTTTCAATGATTACCTAAGAGCGCAGAGTACCGCGCGATCCTATCGTGCCCATGGCCTCAACCCTTGTCATTGCTGTAAAGGTTACATAATTCGCTGATAGAATTGCCATCTACTAGGCTTGCGCAATTTTACATCTCATGTCGAGCTGTATTTTGATTTTTATTTTCCTGAGCAAGTGCTGCATTATTGCTAGATTGAGAAGAATTTGGCAATTGACTCAATACGCCAAAATGCATGATAGCAGCAGTCACTGGACTTACTGAACCTGATCTCCATCTAACAGCATCTTGCACATGTGGTTTTTCATCTGTGGCGACGGGTGCCGCTGGCAGTAGTTCCGCCGCCGCTTGTTGTTCACGTAATTCAGTTACATTCTGACTAATGCCATGATTAAGATACGTCTTAATAAATTGCGCGACAGTCATATCCATTTCTGGAATGAAAAAGTTTAATAGTACATCATGAATTTCTATTAAATAACGAGAATGATTTCCTCCTATATCCATTGAAAGATTTTTTAATACCTTATTTAATAAATCTATTTTATCTGACCTGGCGTTCTCTGGATTATTTATTATTTCAATGACACCTGAAAAAATATTTACAACCGTAGAAAAACGGTTATCAACTATCGCGCCGCATCTTATCCCGTTTTGCATCATTTCTAAAAAACCATTAATGCCAATATGTTCGACTATTAATCTCGCTTCATAAAAATAACAATCTGTCATTTTCAATAAAAAAGTTTTTTTCCTCTCTTGTGTTTCTAATGTCTTCAGAATAACGTCTAAAATATGGGCTGCCCATGGAATATTTTCTAGATTAGAACAATGCATCAAACAATCAGAAGATGCATTTTCTATCAATAACAGGTTATTATCCATACATTCAATTGCACATAGCACACTCATCGTTTTATTATTTAAAGAAACAGTTGTGGAAAGAATGCAATCATAAAGCAATTGCGTGAGAGGATTTAATTTTTTGTCAGCTGACACACAGGATAATAAAATATCTTTTACTATTCGCCAAGAAAAATCAAAAGATTCTAAATGCATGTAATGTATTTCACTCATTTTCTTTAAAGAATCAGAAGATGAGCTTAGCTCTTCAAT
>DHJK01000081.1:0-187 GCA_002404295.1 Legionellales bacterium UBA4722 | reverse complement strand
AGCTGCTTTAGTAAAATAGCTAGAATATTCTCGTAAAATGTACCGCAAAATATTTTCTGAAAGAATCACTTTTTCATTAACAAAAAGCTCGAATGTAGCTTGATCAGTTTTAATAAAATGCTCGATGTTTTGATTTAAAAAATCAGGATACTTTTCTTTTACATACTTTAGCAGGTTTATATTTGTT
>DHJK01000184.1 GCA_002404295.1 Legionellales bacterium UBA4722 | reverse complement strand
GGTTATACATGCATTAAATAAAACAAAAAAACTGACTCTATTTAAAATCAATATTAAATTTTTATTTTTTTTCATGATAACACTTCCCTGTATTAAGTTTGCTATGATCGCGAATAGTATATGCATCATGCCTAAACTATCAAAAAAAAACAAGATATACCAATCATTCTTCATGATACGAAGTTGTAATGTGTATAGGCTGTCGAGCTCTTATGACTGAATCCTACTTGCCCTTACTTCATAAACTAGATATGATTTCACACCAATGACGATTCTAATATCTTAATTGATATCAAAGAGACTGCATTGTCGTTCGTTAAGAGTTGATTATGGCGTTTATTTTCACGTACGTGTAATTTAAACTATGGATTATTAAATAAGAGAATAAGAGGAATTTAAAATGTTACGTAACGCATTTACTGATCCTGCTACAGATTTTACAGCAGTTACAAATATAGTATTACTGAACTCAAGTGATGAACCTCCTGCATCATCGCAGGCATCTCACTTATATATTAAATTTAATGGTCTTTCTAATAATTTTACTATTTATTTACAACAAGTGGGGGATGATGAGAGCGGTCAGTCTTTGCAGGTTAAGCTGCCTATCCCTCGTGATCGTATACCTAATGCAATCAAAGAAAAATTTACTAATCAAACAACCACTCTATTAGCAGGCCAATATCAGAATAATCCTTTGCCTGATTTGAGTAGAGAAATTGATTCTCATCTGCGTACGTTGTTGGTAGCGCGACCTGCAGAAGAAAAAGCGGAATCTCGCCCTTACCGCCCTTACCGTGTTACGTTTGCTGAGAGGGCTCTAAACTTTATTGCTTATACGTTTGGAGGTTTTTTTGTTGGAGCCGGTTTAGGAGAGGGATTTGAACCCTTAGTTAATCAGTCGCTTGGTCATGAGTTTGATCAACAAAGTGATATGCCATTTTTTATGGTGACAGGGTCTGCAGGGTTTTTTCTGGGAATGATTGCAAGTCGTTATGCGCCTAGAATCACAGATTGCCAAGTGCCCACCAGTCTGGCGGGTATATTTGGAAGATGCAGGAGAGGCGGCGCTGTTGCTCCAGCAGATTTAACTAGTAATTTAGCATCAACACCAGCTGATACGAATGGTCTACTTCCTAGAGCACAAAACTCCAGATAACCAACCTGCCCTTAATGCAGAGAAGCGTTAGAATGGCTCACCTTTTTACCGTCCACCCTGAGGAGGCTGCGAAGCAGCTGTCTCGAAGGGTGGCGGTGAGCTGCTACTTAAAAGGCTATGAAACCATAAATCGCCGCGATAACTTTCATACCCGCTAATGCCTTCATAATCATGAAGTTAATCACCGCAACCATATAATATAGGTTTGCCATGCATCAGTGGCACTGGTATAGTTTATATTAAATTCAAAAGAGAATGCGGAATTACACCAACTTAGGCCCATATACCTCTTGCACTTCAAAATGTTATTTGTCACCCTGAAGTGTAATGAGCATATAACAGCAAGCCTTTTTGGCAGGAGATAAATAATTTTTAATAATTTAAAGGACTATAACATGAAAGCGATTCAAATCAGTCAAAATGGTGATGCATCTGTTTTACAGGTTAAAAATATTCCTACGCCTGCGCCTGGAAAAGGTGAAGCACTTGTCCGCTTAAAAGCAGCCGGACTTAACTTCATCGACATCTATATGAGAAAAGGCCAGTATCCCACTGCCCTTCCTTACACGCCGGGTTTGGAAGGCTCAGGTGTGGTGGAAGAAATAGGAGAGAATGTAAGCGAAGTGAAGGTGGGTGATCGCGTTGCTTATACTGGAGGTATAGGTTCTTATGCGCAATATAATATAGTAAAAGCAGACCAATTAATTCCGCTTCCGGATGATATTACTTTTGAACAAGGCGCTGCATTTCCGCTGCAAGGTATGACGGCACATTATCTCGTACATGATTATTTTTCTATTAAACCAGGTACTACGATTCTTGTGCATGCCGCTGCGGGAGGAGTAGGTCTTTTGCTTGTGCAATGGATTAAACATCTAGGCGCTACAGTCATTGGAACTGTTTCAACAGACGATAAAGCAAAAATAGCGCGTGATGCTGGAGCGGATCATATTATTTTATATACCAAGCAAGATTTTGTAGAAGAAACAAAAAAATTGACAGGTAATAAGGGTGCGGATTATATTATTGACGGCGTTGGAAAAACAACATTTACAAAAGATTTAGATGCTGTGCGAAGACGTGGTGTGATTTGTATATTCGGTTCTGCAAGTGGTCCTGCTGAACCTCTCGCTCCCAACTTATTACAACAAAAATCAATTATACTCGCGGGTGGAAGCTTGTTTAACTCGCTTGATACGCGTAAAGAATTGCTGACTCGTGCGCATGATGTATTAAATGGGATTCGCGAAGGATGGCTGCAATTAAATATAAATCATGTTCTCTCATTCGAGGAGGCTGCGAAAGCACAAGAGATGCTTGAGAGTAGAAAAACGACTGGAAAAGTCATTTTAACGATGGAATAAGATTAAAAATTTTAGCGTGATTATCTTACCATTCTGCCGGATCCAACGGCATTGCAGCTCTTCTGGATCCGGCAGTGTTAAGTATTCTAATGATATAATTTTTTGGCTACTGTTTATTATTGGTAACTATTTTATATTCAAACTAAGGAAGGTTATGAAAATGAGCGCTCACTATTCTTTACTACGATTTTTCACTATTTTATTGACTAGTTTTGCGCTTTTGTTTCTTTCTTCAACTGTCTCTGCCATCGGTAATAGTATTGTTGCAGTCGATAGTGACGGTAACACAGGTCAATACACATCGTTAGTGCTCGATGCCAAGGGTTTTCCAACCATGAGCTATTTTGATGCAACAGAAGGTAAACTTAAAATCGCACATTGTTTTGAGAAAAACTGCGCTCTTTTTAACTCAATTTTAACACCCGATTCTACGGTTAATGTTGGGAAATACAGTTCAATAGCGCTTGATAGTAATGGTAATCCAGTTGTTAGTTATTTTGATGAACCAAATTCAGCGCTTAAAGTATTGCATTGCGGTAATTCAACTTGCTCCACAGGTAATACTATTGCCACCCCTGATTCAGCTGGAACGGTAGGACAGTACACATCGGTCACCGTGGACAGTAACAACTTTCCAGTTGTGACTTATTACGATGCAAGTGGTGGTATTTTGAAAGTACTGCATTGTGGTAATGCGAGTTGTACAATGAATAATTCAATTATCAAGCCTGATATTAGCAGCAGTAATGGCGTGCAAAGCTCGGTTAAAATGAATGCACAAGGCAGGCCCGTGATTGCTTATTTTGATTTCACTCACTCAGCACTCAAAATATTAACGTGCGGTAATGCTAATTGCAGCGCAGGAAATACAATCGTTAATGTTGATTCAGTTGGGGATGTGGGACCTTACCCTTCTTTAGTATTAGATAATACTGGAAAACCTGCCGTTAGTTATCTTGATCTTACAAATGGAAAATTGAAGGTAATGCGTTGTGGTAATGCAACGTGTAGCATGGGTAATACTTTTGCATCAATTGGAACGGGTGGTATTGTAGGATATTTCTCTTCAATCGCACTGGATGCGAATAATATTCCTTTGGTGAGTTATTACGATCGGACTAACGGCAAATTAAATATGTTACATTGTGGCAATGCATCATGTTCCAGCGGAAATTCGATTGTCTCACCTGATAATTCTGGAAACGTAGGTTTGTATACATCGTTAAAATTAGATCCAAACGACAATCCTGTTGTCAGTTATTATGATGCAACAAAAGCGGATCTTAAAGTGCTGCATTGCGGTAGTGAAACTTGCGGACCTAATTCTATAGTAACAGGTGATAGTGCATCGCAAGTTGGTAGATATAGCGCAATTAAGCTTGATGTGAGTGGTAAACCTGTTATTAGCTATTATGATGAAGCAAATGGTGATCTGAAGCTTTTACATTGCGGCGATGCGATGTGTAGCAACGGCAATACAATTACCAGCCCTTTAACGACGGGAAACACGGGTTGGGATACTTCGCTGCAGCTAGATGTTAATGGTAATCCAGTGATTAGTTTTTATGATTTGACAGCAGATGTGATGAAATTGATGCATTGTAATAATGCGAATTGTAGCGGTGTCAATCCAGTGAATGCGCCTGATATTTTATCGAAGCGTGCAACATCTATGGCGCTAGATGCAGCGGGAAATCCAGTGATTGCATCAGAAGGACAAGCTGATCAGGGATTGCGTGTGGTGCATTGCGGTGATGCAACGTGTTCAGCCAATAATAGTATTACATCACCTGATTTTCCAGTTTTTCCAGGTCAAGCAGATATTCGTGGTACTTCGTTGGTATTGGATATATCGGGTAATCCAGTCGTCAGCTTTTATCGAGCGGACAAAGTACAACTTAAAGTATTACATTGCGCAGATGCAAATTGCAGTAGCGCTGCTAACACACTGACCGTGCTCGATCCAGGATCTCAGGAGTCAGATCATCGTTCAACTTCTCTTACCTTAGATGCGAATGGTAATCCCGTATTGGCTTATCAAGATTTGGCAAATCAGGCGTTGAAGGTACTGCATTGTGGAAACGCAAGTTGCACAGTTGGCAACACAATTGCAACTTTAGCAACTGGCCCAAATATAGGCTGGGAACCTTCGATTAAAATAGATTCTGCAACAGGCAGGCCAATCGTTAGTTTTGGTACGGCAACTACAATGTCTGTGATTTATTGCGGTAATGCAGCCTGTACGTCGGGCAATATCACAACAGCAGTGGATCCCTCCACCTCAGGGCAAGATAGCGCATTAACGCTTGATGCAAATGGTAATCCTGTGGCAAGTTATTACGGCACTACTCTTAAGAATTTAAAAGTAGTGCACTGCGCTACAAAAAGTTGTCAATAGTTCTATGAGCGTTTAGACGAAGAATTCCAGCCGCCTAAGGTGCCCGTATAACCTGAACATGATGTATTTGAGAAATGATTCTTTCTACGCAAAATATATTTCTGTATATAAATAATAAGATTATTATATGAGTACAATTGAAATTCATGCTGTACTTCTTCTTTCCTTAGCGCAATTCCTCTAAAAAAAGATCAGTAATATCAATTTTATTAGAAAAGTGTGGAACAGTATTGCAAGAAATAACCTCTTTAGCACCTGCTCGTATTAGATTTTTATAATCTTCTTGATTAAATAAAGCATGAATACCAATACAAACAGGGCTTCCTAATTTTCTTGTTGAAAGTTGCTGGATCACAGCGCACATAGTTGATCCTGTTGAGATGATATCATCAACAAGTACAGGTGTTTTGTTAATATCTTTTATTTCAGGGATAGTAATAGCTACATCTCTTTCGCTGTAACGAGTTTTATTCACTATAATATACGGTGCATTAGCATTTTTCGCAATTTCAGCAGCCCATTGAGCGCTTTCTTCATCGGGTCCCACAATTAATGGGGAACTGATGTTATTGTTGATCCACTTAGCAATAGATTTTGTTGCGTGTAACGTAGTTGTTGGAATGGAATAAATGTCTGAAAGATTTTTAATTCGATGTAAATGTGGATCAACAGTGATTAAACTATCAATAGAACCCGAAAGAATTTTTGAAAAACAATGCGACGCGATAGCTTCACCTGGTTGAAATCGCTTATCTTGGCGCATATAAGGTATGTATGGAGATAGAAGACAGATTTTACTTGCGCCTAATTCTTTAAGCGTTTGCGCCATAAATAATAGGGGTATTATTTTAGTATTTGGATTGTATAAACTACAAACAAGAATGATTACTTTGTTTTTAACATTTGAATCAATTCTAATATAAGTTTCTCCATCTGGAAAATCATGAATTGTATATAATCCAACTTCAACTTTTAATTTTTCAGCCAGTGAATTAGCAAACTGATTATTTTGTGGTAGAGCAAAAATAATAGTGTTCATACTATTTCTCGATTTATTTTGATAATATCTGTCATTGATTTTGCGACATTAAGCGCATATTCAAGCTCTCCTTTTGAGTCCGAATGAATTCGATAAAGAACCTGATTTTTTTCTACAAATGTACCTTGTTTTGCAAAAAATTCAATACCTGCAGCTGGATCATGCGGTGCGCCAGCTAACTTAGCGATTAAGCTTAAATTTCGATTATCAATTTCAATCACTTTACCTGAATATGCTGCAATTATATCATGTGTATAGACTGCGGTTGGTGGCTCTCGAAATCCGCCTTGCGCTTCGCAAATAGCTAAGAATTTTTTTAATGCGTTACCATTTTGTAATATTTCATTTCCTAAATGTATCCCCTCTCGCAAGGAAGGTACCTTTCCACCCGCTTCTAGTAATATTGCCGCAAGATAGATTGCTTTATCTTTTAATTCGATAGAAACATTTCTTTTATTTTCAAGAATGGCTAAGATATCTTTTGCTTCTAATGCAGGCCCTATTCCTTTACCAAGAGGTTGAGTGCCGTCTGATTTTAGTACATAGACACTCAATCCAAAAGCTTTGCCAATAATAGTGAAGTATTGTTTTAACTTAACAAATGTTTCATCAGACCTAATTTTTGCTGTTGGACCAACAGGTATATCAATTACAACGTGATTTGCACCAACAGCTGCTTTTTTTGAAATAACCGAGGCAATCATTTGGCCAAGGGGATCTATATCCAACACTCTTTCTACTCGAATAAGTATATCATCCGCTGGACTTAAACCTAACGCACCTCCCCACGCCATACATCCACTTTCTTTATTGATAACTTGGCGTATTTGAGCTGAACTCAGATTCACTGGCGTCATGGTTTCGATCGTATCTGCTGTTCCTGCGGGAGAGGTAATAGATCGAGATGATACTTTCGGAATAATAAGACCCGCGCTTGCAACAATTGCAACCACTATGGGTGTTGTTCTATTTCCAGGTATCCCACCCACGCTGTGTTTATCCATGACAAAAGGATAGTCCCAACGTAGTTGCTCTCCTGTTTTAATCATAGACTGGGTTAAATAAATAATTTCATCCAGTTTTAGATTGTCGTGTGCACAAGCTGTAATGAAACTTGAAATATGTATATTTGTGTATTTACCCAACACAATATCATGGATTATTTCATCAAACTCAAGTTGATTAAGATCATTACCATGTATTTTAGCTCTTACATATTTTAATGATGTTACAGGATCAGGATGATGTAAATGAATGTAATCTCCTTCCTTTACACCAAGTTGATTCCATGCACTTTCAGATAAACTTGCTTCATCAACTTTTATGATATCTGATTTAATGATATTTAATGTGGCTATAATGGAATGACCATTTGCGGTGACTAATACTTGTTTCTCAGTTTCAAAACCTTCAGATTTACAAATATAACAATTTGACCTCACATAAATCTTAAATTCATGCAAAGTATCAATACCTAATCGTTTGAGGCGCAGTTTATTTCCATTTTCCATAAATTATTCCTGTAAAGACTTGCGGCATACCGTTTGACAATGGTAGCGTGTTGCAATTTGAATCTGGTAAATAGTATTGTAAGTTATTATTAGATAATTAGATATTTTATGCTCTTATCAGACCATGGAGCAGGAGTGAAGAAATTAGAAAAATGTGAAATCGTATTTTATTTG
>DHJK01000029.1:8474-15420 GCA_002404295.1 Legionellales bacterium UBA4722 | reverse complement strand
GGAGTCGTCGGCAGCGTCAGATGTGTATAAGAGACAGGATAATATCATATAACTTTGTTATAAATAAAAGGTAGCTGTTCAGCGCTTCTATTGCACTATGTCAGTCCCTCGAAGGCGGGAACCCATTGCGACTAACCTCTATGATTTTATACAAAATTACATTAGTTGATTTATTATTAAGCCATATATACTATGCTTCGGTAAAGACCCAACACAGTAGTGACATTGAGGAGAGCCATGGCATGAGCAAGCTTAATGTATGCGGAACCATTTTTGCAGGATTAATTTTTTTACCCATAGCAGGACAAGCAGAGACCTGCCCCCCTCCAGAATCTATCCCTTTTGAAAGATATAACATTTATTTTCCGTCATTCCTTTCCAAGTGGATAGGTGGTCGGCCAGTTGCCCCTTCAGGTTGGGAGATACAAGATCCCTATACCATTCACTTATCGACTAATACAAATTATAGACATGAGCGCGCAACAATATATCTTGATAATGTTATTCATGCAACTGACCCAATACATACTGCTCAGGTTGTTTGTTCCTATTACCAGCAATCGTTTCCTGATAATCATTTTGCATTAATGAAAAAAATCAATATGGATGGGAAAACATCAGCCTATTTTCTTTATAATAATGGATATTGGGAATTTCAGATGGAGACGCCATCGGGACGTGCGGTGTTAAATTGTGAAAATAATTTCGGCCCTGCATGTGCCTGGTAAAGAGAATCTTTATCTTAACGCTCTTCTCAAGATTTTACCCACATTCGACTTAGGCAACGAATCACGAAATTCAATATTTTTAGGCAGTTTATAACCTGTTAAACTTTCTCTACAAAACTTCAAAACATCCTCTGCCGTTAAACTTTGTTCTTTTTTCACAATAAATGCTTTAACCGCCTGCCCAGTATGCTCATCAGGTATACCAATCACCGCCACCTCCAGCACCCCCGGCATATGCATCAATACATCTTCAATTTCATTTGGATAAACATTAAACCCAGAAACTAAAATCATATCTTTTTTACGTTCTAAAATTGATACATACCCATGTGGATTTATTGAAGCAATATCACCCGTCAGCAACCAGCCAGCTTTGGTAAATACCTTCTGTGTTTCCAATGGATTTTGCCAATACCCACGCATCACTTGCGGGCCTTTAACAGCTAACTCACCAGAGCGCCCTAAAGGCAGCTCATTACCATCATCATCTAAAATAGCAACATCCGTAGAAGGAAGAGGTAATCCTATCGTTCCATTATATGCTTTTAAGTTCACCGGATTAATTGTCACACCGGGTGATGTCTCTGTTAACCCATACGCTTCCAATAATGGCGTCCCGGTGACTACTTGCCATTTCTCAGCGACTACACGCTGCACAGCCATACCGCCGCCTAACGTAATTTTCAACGCACTAAAATCAACGTTAGAAAACCGCGGATGATTTAATAATGCATTAAATAATGTATTCACACCGATCACGATTGAAAATTTAAATTTAGCAATCTCTGACACCATCTGCGACACATCACGCGGATTGGTAATCAACACACTTAAACCACCTATTTTTGAAATAAACAAGAAGTTCGCCATCAAAGAAAAAATATGGTACAGCGGCAACGCTGTAATCATAATTTCTTTACCTGGCATAAACACCGGGCTAAACCATGCTTCTACCTGTAACACATTCGCAAGCATATTACGATGTGAAAGCATGGCGCCTTTCGCAACACCTGTTGTACCACCGGTATATTGCAAAAATGCAATATCGTGGTCGTGAAGCGAGACATGTTGCAACGGGAGTTTCGCACCTTGCGCTATCACGTCTTTAAAATTAATCACATTCGAAATAGTGATTTCAGGTAATTTTCGTTTGATATATTTAAAATAAAAATGAAAAAACCAGGCTTTGGCTCGAGGAAATAAATCACCTAACTCTGTAACAATAATATTTTTCAAAGGTGTGGAAGACAGTGCTTGTTCCACTGTCTTTGCAAAATTAGCGAGTACAATAATCGTTTGCGCGCCAGCATCATCAATTTGATGTATAAGTTCAGGCGCGGTATAAAGTGGATTGACATTCACAACAATCAACCCTGCACGCAAAGCACCTAAAACAACAATAGGATATTGCAGAATATTCGGTAACATGACCGCAATACGGTCGCCTTTCTTAAGATGTAGAGTGTTTTGCAAATAGGCAGTAACCGCTTTTGAATACTCATCAAATTGCTGATAAGTCAGCGTTACACCAAAATTATAAATAGCGGGTTTTTGACTATACTGAGCACAGATTTGCTCAAACATTTCAACGAGAGACTGATACGAATCAGGATTAATTTCTGTAGGAACACCTTTAGGGTAACTCTCCAGCCAGATCTTTTCCACAGAAGATCATTCCTTTGTTAGCTAAAAAATTATTGATCGGGACGGCCGGATTTGAACCGGCGACCACTTGCACCCCAAGCAAGTGCGCTACCAGGCTGCGCCACGCCCCGTTTTATAGTTTTTTTTGTAAAACTCTACTCACTCTCATTATTACCCTCGTCATTGCGAGCGGGAGCGAAGCAACCTAGGCTTTTCAGGGCTGATTAGAAAGCGGATGCTTGGAAGCAGCGCTTGAAAAGCCTAGGTTGCTTCGCTCCCGCTCGCAATGACGGGTGAGCAGTTATTTTTTTCTTCCTTGCTGTCCCCTCTTTGGAGAGAGGCTAGTGTAATGGAATTTTTTTCTTACTTCAAACTCTCTAGCATACTTTCAAGCTCTGCGATTAATTGGCTTACAATTGGATCTCGCGGCGTCGGTTTATTCACGTCAACCACACCACCTGACAACTGAGTCCGCGCACCTTCAATGGTAAATCCATCTTCATACAATAGCTTTCGAATCTGACGCACCATCAATACATCTTCATATTGATAATAACGCCGATTACCCCGTCTTTTCCCGGGTTTTAATTTTGTAAACTCTTGCTCCCAGTAACGCAAAACATGGGGCTTCAAAGCACACAAAATCGCAACCTCACCAATAGTAAAATACCGTTTTTCCGGTATGGTTGGCAAGGTTTCATCGTTACCTAATTTAAGCTTATTAACCTTGTTCTGATTCAGTGCCATGTCCTTTCTTCCCTGCATACACTTCCACACGTGCTCTCAATTTCTGACCGCTGCGGAAAGTAACAACTCGCCTCGCAGAAACAGGAATCATCTCGCCTGTTTTTGGATTTCGTCCTGGGCGCTCGCCTTTATCGTGCAGCTCAAAATTACCAAATCCAGAAATTTTTACCAGTTGACCTTTCGCTAACGCGTCGCAGATCTGATCAAAAAAAAGTTCTACGATTTCCTTTGCTTCACGCTTGCTCAAGCCTATCTCATCAAAGATACAATTAGCAATATCCGCTTTCGTGAGTGCCATACTTAGCCCCTTAATTCAGCAGCGAACCTCTGTATAAGAGCAGATATCACGCGATCCATGATAGCTGCAACCTCTTCATCTAATAGAGTGCGTGAAGTATGTTGCAAGGTCAAGGCTAATGCTACGCTTTTCTGGTTGGGTGGAACTCCCTTACCCTGATAAACGTCGAACACGTTGACTTCCTTCAACAATTCCCCGCCCACATCAACTATTGTATCCTGAATTCGTTGAGATGGTACAGTTTGATCTACATAGATTGCGATATCTCGTCGGATCTCTGGAAACTTGGAAAGTTCAGTGGCGAAAGGCACATGCGCATTCGTTAATTCATCGAACAATAATTCAAACAGAAGAACTTTGCCATTCGTGTCTAGTTCCTGAGCAATACTAGGATGTAATGCACCTAATACACCCACTAAACGCCCTGCGCGCCAAATTTCTGCCGTTTGTCCTGGGTGTAATGCAGCGTGTACACCCGGCTTAAACTCAAATTCATGTGCGGCCATTGTCAGGCCGATCAGATGTATAAGATCGCCTTTTAAATCAAAGAAATCAACTGCGCGAGTTGGCACACCCCATTGCTCAGGTAATGCAGCACCACTCACTATGCCGCTAATGACTTTTTGCTGCGCAAATACGCCAGCTTCTGCGGGTTGTGGCACAAAACGTAATCCTGTTTCAAAGAAGCGTACGCGTGGTTGTTGACGGTTTTGATTATAAAGTAGTGCTTCCATTAACCCTGACCAAAGGTTAGTGCGCATCACAGACATCTCTGCCGTGATAGGATTTATCAAGGCTTTTGGCTGATTTACAGGATCAAAAAGTTGTTGGTGTTTTTCATTCACAAAACTATAGGTGATGACTTCATGGTAGCCTAACTCACAAAGTGTGCGGCGAAAATGAGATAAATCTAATTTAGTTTCAGCATTCGTATTGAGTTGCAAGGGTGCGATCGCTTGACGTAATGGCACATGTTCATAGCCATATAATCGGATGATTTCTTCAATCAAATCGACCTCAAGTGAAACATCGGAACGAAACACGGGAACCGTGACTTGCCAGCCTGTTGAATTTTTTTCGCAAATAAAATGTAGGCGTTGCAACAGGGTTTCAATCGTTGCATCTTCAATCGTAAAACCTAAAATTTTATGAATTCTTGCACTGCGCAGTGAAATAATTGCGCGTTTGGGTAAATACGTTTGCTGAGTGACCTCAACAATTGGCCCCACTTGACCGCCAGCAATTTCTACTATTAATGCAGTCGCACGTTCTAGAGCGCTTACTTGCAATGTTGGGTCAATCCCACGTTCAAAGCGATGAGATGATTCAGAGCCCAGATTATATTTTTGTCGCGTACGTGTAATACAGTGGGGTTGGAAAAAAGCACTCTCAAGAAAGATAGACTGAGTTTGCAATGTCACACCTGAATCCAATCCACCCATCACACCTGCAATCGCTAACGGTTGTGTGTCATCCGCAATAACGAGTGTGTCTTGATTTAATTTAACCCGCTGATTATCTAATAATGTTAATTCTTCGGTCGCCTTTGCAAAGCGTATTTGAATACCACCTGATATTGTTTGCAAATCAAACGCATGCATGGGCTGGCCTTGCTCAAGCATCACATAATTCATCACATCTACAATAGCGTTAATGCTGCGAATACCGCTGCGGCGTAAACGTTCTTGTAACCAAACAGGGGTGAGTGTATCTGCTTTCACATGGGTGATAACACGTCCTGCATAACGAGGGCATGCCTCTGCTGCATTAAGCACGGTGATAGATAACTTATCAGAGACGGTAGATTCAATCGTAGGGATGGTGTGTGGTTTAATATCACATGCTGTGATAGCAGCGATTTCTCTAGCCATACCCTGCACACTTAAACAATCACCGCGATTGGGTGTAATAGATAAATCTATAATTCGATCAGATAAATTTAAATAATCCCAGACATTCTGCCCTAGGGGTGCGTCAACTGGAAGTTCCAGTATGCCATTTGAATCTTCTGTTAAGGTTAATTCACGGCCTGAGCAAAGCATGCCTTCTGAAACAACGCCACGTAATTTGCTTCGAGTAATTTTTATATTATTCGGTAATTCTGCACCAACTAAGGCCGCGGGTACTTTCATTTGTAGTTTTAAATTTTTAGCACCACAAACAATGGTTAAACGTTCAGGTTGACCCACATTGACTTGGCAAACATGTAAGCGATCTGCTTCCGGATGTTTTTCTATACTTATTATTTGCGCGATCACGACATTTGAAAATTTTTCTGCAACAGGTGTTATAGATTCTACTTCTACACCACACATAGTCAATTTTTGAGCGACCTCATCCGTTGTTAACGCGGGATCAACCCATTCTCGCAGCCATAATTCACTCAGCTTCATATTAAAACTGCCTTAAAAAACGTATATCATTTTCAAATAAATAGCGTAAATCAGCAATGCGATAACGCAACATTGTTAAACGATCGAGCCCCGCACCGAATGCCCAGCCTGTGTAACGTTCGCTATCAATGCCGACTGCTTGCAGGACATTTGGATGAACCATGCCTGCGCCTAATACTTCTAACCAGCCTGTGTTTTTACATATTCTGCAGCCTTGGGCTTCGCAATTTAAACAACCTATATCGACTTCGGCTGAGGGCTCTGTAAAAGGAAAATAGGATGCCCTGAAACGAACAGGTACTGGCTTTTCAAAAAAAGCTTGTAAAAATGAGGTAAGAATACTTTTTAAATCAGAAAAACTACTATTTTCATCAATCATCAAGCCTTCAACTTGATGAAACATCGGCGTATGGGTGATATCAAAATCACGACGATAGACTCGTCCCATAGCGATGATACGCAAGGGTGGTGGCGTGCTTTTCATGACGCGTATTTGGACTGGCGACATTTGAGTTCGCAGTAATGTTTCATCTGCAAAATAAAAAGTGTCTTGCATTGCGCGGGCCGGATGCAAGGGTGGCATATTCAGTGCTGCGAAATTATGAAAATCATCTTCGATTTCAGGGCCTTCAACGATTGCAAATCCCATTTGGGTAAACAACGCTTCAATTCGATCTCGCGTTTGTGTCACAGGGTGGATGCTGCCAGCTGACTGACCACGGCCGGGCAAGGTGATATCAATGGATTCAGCTGCCAATTGTTGAGCGACTTGATTTTGTTGCAAAAGTGAAACGCGTTGTTCGATCACTTCTTGAATTTGTTGTTTGGCGATATTTACTTTTTGGCCAAAGATGGGGCGTTCTTCAGCGGGGAGTTGGCCTAGGGTTTTTAGGTACTCGGTTAACTGACCTTTTTTACCTAGGTAGTGAACACGATAATCATCGAGTGTTTTTAAATCATTAGAGGCTTGGATTTCGGTTTTGGCTTGGTTTACTAGGGTGTCGAGATCGGTCATAGGAACATCCAAAATTTCACTGGGATGAAGAAGCGCGTCCGTGTGAAAAAGCTAATATTGCTTAGCAACCTCTCCCCTTGTGGGAGAGGTCGGCGCGGAGCGACGGGTGAGGGGTGCTTTT
>DHJK01000029.1:0-8345 GCA_002404295.1 Legionellales bacterium UBA4722 | reverse complement strand
CAAGGGGAGAGGTGTTCTAAGCTATGCAGCTAAGCCTAACCCAGCTTTTGCTTCATCAGCAATCGCTGCAAAGCCAGCACGATCACGTACTGCGATATCAGCCAATACCTTACGATCAATATTCACAGAAGCGCGCTTCAATCCATTCATCATGGTGCTGTAAGTCAAACCACATTCACGTGCAGCAGCGTTGATACGGATAATCCATAACGCTCTGAATTCACGACGACGTACGCGACGATCACGATACGCATATTGTGCAGCTTTAATAACCGCTTGGTTAGCTACACGAAATACACGACTACGTGCGCCGTAATAACCTTTTGCTTTAGCTAGGACTTTTTTATGTCTAGCGCGTGCAGTAACGCCTCTTTTTACTCTTGCCATGGTTTACTCCCCTTCATGTCCGGCATGTATGCATACTTCAACACACACTTCTGTGTTCAATAAACGTCTACGTCTTAATACTTTCTTCGCAGAATAAGGCAACATACGTGAAACAGAACGTACATCGGAATCATTCACTCTACCCGTCGCACATAAAGCACGTTTGTGTTTATTCGACTTCTTTGTCAAGATGTGGTTACGAAAAGAACGACGGCACTTATAACCACTTGCTGTTGCTCTAAAACGTTTTGCCGCACCACGATTGGTTTTTAACTTTGGCATTTCATAACACTCCACAGTATGCTTGTTTATATGCTGCATAAGCAATGCTTACACTTGCACTTAAGGGGGAGAATCGATTCCCCCCTTAAGAATCCCCTATCGCGTAAGATTCAGTAGGAAATACTGAACATCTTACTTTGTTTTCTTGGAACTCAACACCATCACCATCTGACGGCCTTCCATTTTCGGACGTTGCTCAATCACACAGAGCTCAGCCAAATCTACCATCAAGCGTTCCATCAACTTCATGCCCAGGTCTAAATGTGTCATTTCCCGTCCACGAAAACGTAATGTTATTTTTGCCTTATCACCATTGGATAAGAAACGGATAATATTACGCAACTTCACTTGATAGTCGCCTTCCTCTGTTGCAGGACGCAGCTTGACTTCTTTCAGATGAATTTGTTTCTGTTTTTTCTTCGCTGCTGCTTTGCGCTTGTTTTGTTGATAAGTAAACTTACCAAAATTCATCACTCGGCAGACTGGCGGGTTGGCATCGGGTGATACTTCAACTAAATCTGCACCGCTTTCTTCACTGATGCGTATTGCTTCTTTAGTTGAGACTACTCCTAGCTGGCCACCATCAGCATCAATCAATCGGACTTCAGGAACTCTGATTTCCTCGTTAATCCGTGGTTTCTTTTCTGCGCTAATTCTGTCTTCCTCCTAATCAATTCGACCACGCATTGTCACTGCCTTATTGAGTAATGCTAAGCATTCTTCAATAGAGAAAATGCCCAAGTCCGCCCCTTGCTGGGTACGTACCGAGACAGTGCGCGTTTCCGCTTCGCGATCCCCTACCACTAAGAGGTAAGGCACACACGCTAATGTGTGTTCGCGGATTTTATAGCCGATCTTCTCATTTCTCAAGTCCGATTTTGCTCTAATGCCCTGTTTTTTCAAAAAAGAGGCCATTTCTTTCGCATAATCGTCCTGACGGTCGGTAATTGTCATCAAAACGGCTTGGGTCGGTGCCAACCAGACGGGTAATTTACCCGCATGATGCTCTAACAAAATCCCAATGAACCGCTCAAATGAACCAAAAATAGCCCGATGCAACATCACAGGGGTCTTTTTACTGCTATCTTCAGCAATATAATGCGCTTCTAACCGCTGCGGCATCGAGTAATCGAGTTGCAGAGTACCACATTGCCACATCCGACCTATACAATCTTTTAAATGAAATTCAATTTTAGGACCATAAAAGGCACCTTCACCTGCTTTTATCTCGAATTGCAGGCCAGCTTGGCGCAAAGATTCGGCCAATGCATGCTCGGCATGATCCCATAATTCATCAGTGCCAATACGCTTATCGGGGCGCGTGGCTAGTTTTAATACAATCTCATTAAAACCAAAATCACGGTATACTTCTAACAATAGCTGTATAAAATCATATGCTTCTTTTTGGATTTGGCCTTCAGTACAAAAAATATGCCCATCATCTTGTACCATCTGGCGTACGCGCATCAAACCATGCATCGCACCGGATAGCTCATTACGATGGCAGCAACCAAACTCAGCAAAACGTAACGGTAGATCACGATAGCTGCGCAAACCCTGCTTAAATACTTGAACATGGCAAGGACAGCTCATAGGCTTTAATGCGTATTTTTTCTCGTCCACCTCTAAGGTAAACATATCTTCGCCGAACATGTCCCAGTGACCTGACTTTTTCCATAGCTCAAGATCAACAACCTGTGGGGTGACGATTTCTTCATAATCATGGCGAGTGAGTGTTTGACTAATATATTGTTTCATTTGCTGGTAAATAGCCCAGCCATTTCCATGCCAAAACACCATACCTGGCGCTTCTTCTTGAAAATGAAATAAATCTAAATTCTTACCAATCTTACGATGATCACGTTTTTCTGCTTCTTCTACATTTTTTAAATGCAGCTCTAACGATTTTTTATCTGTCCAGGCAGTGCCATAAATACGTTGTAGCATTTCGTTTTTAGGATTGCCGCGCCAGTAAGCGCCTGCTAATTTTGTTAATTTAAACGCAGTTAACTTGCCTGTGCTGGGCACATGTGGGCCACGGCATAAATCAATAAAATCGCCTTGTTGATAAGTGGTCAATGTTTCGTTTGCTGGCAAACCTTCGATAATTTCAGCTTTATATTTTTCACCTATGCTGTGAAAGAATACGATAGCTTCTTCTCGCGAAATCACTTTACGAGTGACTTTAAAATCTTGTTTTACTAATTCATGCATTTTTTCTTCGATACGCGTTAAATCTTCCGGGGTGAAAGCGCGCTCATAGGCAAAATCATAATAAAAACCATTTTCAATCACAGGACCAATCGTGACCTGTGCTGTAGGAAATAAAATTTTAACCGCTTGTGCTAATAAGTGTGCGGTTGAGTGACGAATCACTTCAAGCGCTGCAGGATCTTTATCGGTGACAATCGAAATAGCTGCATTGTTTTCTAAAAGATAAGAAGTATCTACTAATTTACCGTCGACCTTCCCTGCTAGTGCCGCCTTGGCTAACCCAGCCCCAATACTGGCCGCCACATCCGCCACGGTCAACGCCGCGGGGAACTGCTTTTCACTACCATCCGGTAACGTCACAACTAACATAGAGCGCTCTTCTATCATAGGGATCACACAAACTGGTAGGCACGAGTGGGATCGAACCACCGACCACCACCATGTCAAGGTGGTGCTCTACCACTGAGCTACGTGCCTGCAACTTCATTAAATGAGGGTCGTAAAGATAGCATTGCGTGGAGCATGGTGCAAGCGAGTTTTTGTAAAACTATCAGAATATTAAAGTGAATAATCCATAACAATTCAGCGAGTTCTACTGTCCTAATCGTGCCCGTGCCCGTGCCCGTGCCCGCGTGCGTCTTTTCGATTAACTTTAATCCGTCATATATTCTGACATCCTACCTTGAAATAATAGCTCTAAAATGCAACTGTCATTGTAATCTCATGCTTTTGATAAAATATAAGAAAAGACGCACGCGGGCACGATTAGTTCAGTGGAAATCGCTAAACAACTACACTGAGAATAAACACAAACTTCCCCTCATAGCTTTTTTCATGTACAATTCAATACAATACTATATCGTCAGCGACTCCCGCTCACTATTTGAAAATAGCTCATCCACTAAACTGGGGTAACACTATGTTTACACAACAATTAAAGCGCTTGGGTCTAGAACAACATCTCGCTTATCAAGGCAAAGAATACCAAGAGCGCATGGCAAAAGACTTAAGATCACTGGTCTTTCGTTATATAGAAGGTAATTTAACGGATATTCACGGTGCCCCCATCGCTGATGGCCCTGCCGTTAAACGCTTTCGTGATACGGTCAATGTGATAGGCGGTAAACGTCAATTTATTAAAGAACAATCACCGGATCGGGCATGGGCTACTGATATTGAACTCACATTGTTAGCAGAATTATTGCAGGTGACTTTTGTGGTTGAATTCCCTGAAACTAAAAATAATAAAAAAAGCGTTAGCGTGTTATCTGCCGTCCAGACACCCAATCAACCTGTGATCGCACTGACCAATACTAACAACACGCATTGGGATGCCGTCTTAATGAATGGCCAGATTGATAAAGCAACGCTGCATGATGGTAATTGTGGTTACAATGCTTTTGCTAAAGGCATTGCAGAATGTTGTGGGCAACCGCAGATTAATAAAACACCTGCAGAAAGTTCTTTAGAAATAGAAGTCAAACAAAATCAAGATTCGCGTTATACACGTCAGATCGAAAAATATCATGAAGAAACAGCACAATTCATTGCTGTACACGATAAATTAAAAATAACGGATCCAAAGAAATACACAGAAACCATGACACAAATTGACAGTGATTATCAATATGCATTACGTATTGCATTAGCAGATTTACCGGGTGTGCAAGGTCGAGCAAGCAAAGCTAGCGTCGTGTCATTTTCAATACTAAGGCCTAAAACTGAAGCTAATGCACTTAAACAAAGCAATTCAGTTGACCCGTCAATACCTCGCGGATTAATAAAGTAAAGATGATAGTGTAAGAAATACAATCTGATATCCGTCTTAGAGGTTGTCTCAAATATTCAGGGGGTTATAAAACATGGCTAGGACTCGTATTATTAAGTTAGTACCCGATTTTTCTTTAGCAGATGTATATAAGCCCAACGATTCTGAAAAGCAATTATTTGACTATATTAAACAAGACAATTTTCATGAAGCTATTCAATTATTAAAAACCGCATCACAGAGCTTCACAAGTAATAGTCAGGGAATGAATCCTGGTCAGTCAACACCGCTTATTTTCTCTTTAGCAAAACTACCAAAAACAAGTAGAAATAACGTAGGACTAGAGGAAAAAGCTTGTGCTTTTTTAGAAGAGGCAAAAACCACTGTTCAATTAACTGATAGTGATGATGCCGGCAACTTCTTACATCATGCTATTTGGCGGTGCCAATTTAGCATAGCGGAAAAAATCCTAGATATTGCAACTGAAAATCACCAACTCTTTGTTATTCTTACAGCGAAAAATAAGCACAAAAGTACGCCAATTGAAGACCTAATGGCGCAGAGTGCCAATAGTGTAGCGTCGTTTATTAAGAAGATGGCTGAAGCAGAACAACTTATTGCTGAATATCTAAAGAAAAATCAGCGGGAAGCGAAGGAAGAAAAGAGTGAACAAACAAATGCGCATAGCATCCTTGAAATTTTAAGAGCAATAATCACCAGCAAAAAACAAGAAAATGCAGCAGAGCGTGATTTAAATATTTTATATTCTGCTTTGTCTGCATGCCAAGAATTAGTAGGTTGGGATAAGTTAGCTCGTAGAATGGAATCTCTACTTAAAGAAGAAAACGACACAAATTTTCCATATAAAAATGAATTTAGTCGTCATTGTGTAATGTATAGTAAACAACTAGAAGGTTACCATCCTCATCGCTTGTTACAAATATATCCTTGTAATGATTTCGGTCGTCTAAAACGTATGTATTTGGTATTTAGGGAAGACCATCCAGAAACAAAACAGATAATAAATGGAATTCTTGAGCGCTTAAATGAAGTTGAAGCTAAAACTTATGCAGATAGAAATTTTTCTGATCGTTATCATGACCCCGTTATCACGAAACACCATAATGATCTAAAGAAATTGTTAAATAACAAAAAGTTAAACTCAACAACCTGGTTGTTGAACTGGACTTCGGAACGAGTCATTAGACGACATGCAATTGAAGGTTGGCCAAAGAAAAGAACAATGATAGAAGGAGCCCCATCTCAAGAACTTGAAAGTTTTAAAGAGACTATTGAATGTTTAAAATGTCCTCAAGAATCTAAAAATGTAGCAGTAGCTTTTAGTGAGTTTATGAATGCATTAGAGCAAGACTCTAAAACAAGCACAAAGACAAAAAACATAATGTGCAGCCACCTTGATGGAATAGCGAAGAAATTTATGATAGAAAAACTAACTAAGCTTAGTGAAATTTCTAGCCTGGAAAACGAGTTGCAGGTTAAATTAATGGGCCTGCCGCCTATGTCTCCTCTTCTGAAAACTGCCCTCGGTGCTTTATTTGGGCTCCTTGCAGGAGCAGCTATTGCTTTAACTGGAGGGCTCGCAACTGCACCAGTATTAGCAATAAGTGGCGGAAGTGGTCTTGCAGCAGGATTTTTCCATGGCCGCAAAAAAGCAATAGAATATCAAGAAGGATTTAAAAACGAAGTTCAGCATTTGCGACCAGCCATGAATAAATTAAGCGGAATGTAATAAAGGTAATTCATCACTTCAATCCTGCTACCATGCCTCAGAGTGGAAAGAGCGCGCCAATACCTTAGAAGCTCCTTCCCCCTGCGTGCTGACGGATCGACACGTTTTGTAATCGCAAAGCTGCTTTAATACTGTCACCCCGCAAAATTTTCGTCAACAGCATTAGACAAAAAAACTGGCCTACCACGAAAATTTGTGCGGGGTCTGGTAGCAGCCTTGATAGTATTCTAAAAGAGGCTGTAACCGGACCCCGCACAAATTTTCGTGCGAGATTTGTGTTTTTATTAAGTATAATTGACGAAAATTTTGCGGGGTGACAGTATTAAAGCAGCTTTGCGATTACAAAACATGTCGATCCCTCAGCCCTGCGTGGGAAGGAGCTTCTAAGCAGTAATTTTTAAAATCTGTCCTGTACGAGAATCATGCCCGCAAGCCTGGCACGGGCACGATAGGAACAGTGAAACTTGCTGAATATAATACACCAAACCAGATAGGATTCAGCTATAACAATTGAAAGCTATCTTTCAAAGAGTATAATGCTTACTCTTACCTCTAAATTTTTAAAATAGAAATAACCTTATTCATCACGCTTGGCCACAATAACTGTCATGCAAAATTATTTATTAATGCTAGGTAAATCGTACTTAAAAAGCTACGCGGGGCTCCCGACGTCTTGTTGGCGTGGAGTCGCTTTAAGCCTAACCGAATCCACATTGATGGGCGTCTTCTATTTTCTCTCCATTTATTTCGTTAACGATCTACATATTGATATTGCGACTGCTGGGAGAATTATTTCTTGTTGGGGATTAGGCGCGATCGTTGGTGGCTATTTAGGAGGAAAACTCTCCGACAAAATATCACCGGGAAACACGCTCGCCTATAGCCTACTCATTCAAGCAATTGGATATTTATTATTAATCAAAATACAGACCCCCAATTTGCTAATGGTCAACCTATTCGTGCTGGGCGGCGCCACTTATAGCTCCATCACGTCTAATTACACTTGGGTGCTGAAGCAATGCGCAGAGGTGGAACCACAACGATTAAAAGCAATAAATATACTATCGACCGCTTCAAATTTAGGTTTAGGGCTATCGGCAGTGATTATAAGCTTAGTCGCGCGATATGGATTTCAATACATATTCGCTATGTCTGGTCTAATAATTGCTTCTGTAGCGGGTTATTTAATTTTACAAGAACGCAAGCAGGATAAGCCAAACGTCATAAAGCCTAATAGTATAAATTCCTCTAACCCTCATACTGACTTAGCTATTAAGCATAATGATCGAGCAATCATTATGGTAGTATTGGGTTGTGTACTCTCTATTGGTTCAGTCGTTTCTCAATTAAATTCAACTTACCCCATCTATATAAATGCCACCTTTCCTCATCTAGGTATCAATGCAGTAGGTATATTATTCACATTAAACTCTTTGATAGTTGTTCTGTTTGAAACACCCATAGGTAATATTATCGGGAACTACAACAAAATTTTCATGATTAGACTTAGCAGTTTTTTTATTGGTTTTGGCATGCTGATGTTAAGTTTTTCTTCTCTTTTCTCCTTCGCTATTCTTGCTTGTATTATTTATACGCTAGGAGAAATTGTTTTTTTCTGCATGGCGCAACTGATTTGTTATCAAAAAGCGGAGGGAAATAAAAAGGGGCATAATTTAGGGTTGTATAGGATGGTGTATGCAACAAGTCGTGTTGTTGGGCCGGCGTGTGGTGGGTATATTTATTTGCAGTTTGGTGGGAATATTGTTTGGTATGTGTGTGGGGTTGTTGGATTTATGAGTTTGATTGTATGTAATTATTATAGGAAATCCGAATCTTTCTAGGGTTACTATACTTCAAAAAAATATTAAATACTTATACTAATACAGCCACGAACAAAAGGTGCATCTGCAGCAAACACAGATCCTTTCAATTTTTGATTATTAG
>DHJK01000031.1 GCA_002404295.1 Legionellales bacterium UBA4722 | reverse complement strand
AAATATAGCCGAATATATTACTTATTTTTGGTTAGCTTTAACCATTTATCACACATTCAATGCCCACTTATTAGGCTGGCTTCTTCAGACTCATAAAAATGCATTATTTGTTATCATATCTACACTCAGCAAAAGTCTTTATGCGGCAATAGGCCTCTTAATGCTCTCCGCTTTAATTCCTTTTTTAGGAATAACTGGATTACAGGAGAAATTATTAGAAAACATTACTAAATTATTCTTGATAGGTGTCATTGGATGGATATTTATCCAAATTCTGAATGGCATTGAAAAGTTAATTATTCAGTACATCGATATTGCCAACAACAGCGGTATCAAAGTACGCGCAATCAACACACAAGTTATTTTGTTAAAAAAAATAGTGCAAATCATTATTGTTATTATAACTATTGCTGCAGGATTAATGTGTTTTGACAGTGTACGAAGTTTAGGAGCAGGTTTACTGACCACAGCCGGAGTGTTAGGTGCTATCGGTGCATTTGCAAGCCAACAAAGTCTTAGTCGATTATTTACCGGCTTACAGCTTGCATTTTCTCAACCGATTAAAATAGGTGATACTGTTATTATAGAAAATGAAAACGGCATCATTGAAGAAATCACATTCTCATATGTGGTAGTAAAACTTTGGGACTTAAGACGATTAATACTACCCACGGATTATTTTTTCTCTAAAGGTCTGCAAAACTTAACAAGAAACTCTACTGAATTATTAGGCACTATTTTCATATATGCCGATTATACTCTACCTATCGATATCATTAGAGAGAAATTCTTAGAATACGTACAAAATTCAGATATGTGGAATAAAAATATAGCAACATTCCAAGTGACGGACAGCAAAGAGCAAACTTTAGAATTACGTGGACTTATTAGTGCAAATGATTCATCTACATTGTGGAATTTACGCTGTGAAATCAGAGAAAAACTAATAAAATATATTGCTAACACTTACCCAAATTCGCTCCCAACGATAAGGAATATCAATTTTCAAGCGGGTACTGAAGAAAAAAAATGATTTTGATCAATTGCCAATAAAACCATATCTACGACGGAGGCTGTCTAAATTGTCAACATTTTCTTTTTGGAAGGGCTTTAAATCCTTTTTATAAGCAATAACACGTATTTAGACTTCATGGGTTCACTGTTATACAATACCGCCACACTCTATTCCTAAGATCAATAAAAGGCTCCTTATGTCAGTTATTACCCGTTTTGCACCCAGCCCCACCGGTTATTTACATGTAGGGGGCGCTCGTACTGCTTTATATTGCTGGTTATATGCACGCAAAATGCAAGGCAAGTTTATCTTGCGTGTTGAAGACACGGATACTGAACGTTCTACACAAGAATCCGTGGATGCAATACTTGATGCAATGCAATGGTTAGATCTGCATTATGACGAAGGCCCTTACTATCAAACTCAACGTTTTGATCGCTATCGTGCTACCTGCGATCAATTATTACAAGAAGGCAAAGCCTATCGTTGTTATTGTTCGAAAGAGCGTCTAGAAAATTTACGCAACACACAAATCGAAAATAAAGAAAAACCACGCTATGACGGTCACTGCCGTGATTTGCAAGAAGCACAAGCAGGTAGCTACGTTGTGCGTTTTCGGAATCCCGTTCTGGGCATTGTTGAATTTGATGATTTGATTCGCGGCAAACTTTCTTTTAGCAATGCAGAATTAGATGATTTAATTATTGTACGCAGCGATGGTGTACCTACTTATAATTTTACAGTAGTCGTTGATGATTTAGATATGAAAATCACGCATGTTATTCGAGGCGACGATCATATTAATAATACACCTCGCCAAATTAATATTTTAAAGGCATTAGGCGCCACCCCTCCCCTTTATGCCCATGTCTCCATGATTTTAGGCAGTGACGGCAAACGTCTTTCAAAACGGCATGGCGCAGTCAGCGTGATGCAATATCGTGAAGACGGTTTTTTACCTGAGGCCTTATTGAATTATTTGGTGCGCTTAGGTTGGTCACATGGCGATCAAGAAATTTTTTCCAGAGAAGAATTGGTTAATTTATTTGATCTACGCGGAGTCAATAAAGCCCCAGCCGCCTTTAATATGGAAAAATTAATTTGGTTAAACCAGCATTATATGAAGACAAGCTCACCTGAGCACGTAGCTAAAGAATTAGCGTGGCATATGCAACGTTTAGGAGTCGATACCACTCAAGGGCCACCATTAACTGAGATCGTCCAAGCTCAAGCTGAGCGGTCTAAAACGTTAAAAGAAATGGCAGAGAAGAGCCACTACTTCTACGGCGCGGTTCATTTTAATGATGAAGCCACTAAAAAACATTTAACTGCTAATGAAATTCCGACATTAACCATGTTACGTGACGAATTCACCCAGTTAGCTACTTGGACCAAAGAACCCCTACATCAAGTCATCCTGAATGTCTCAGAAAAACTAGGCGTAAAACTAGGCAAGATAGCACAACCACTGCGCGTAGCGCTGACTGGCGACACTGTCTCTCCTCCCATGGATGTCACCTTGGCTTTACTGGGCCGTGAAACTACACTTTCGCGTATAAATAGTGCTTTAATATTATGCGGATAGCTTCTTTTTACTATTTATCGATTTTTGATTGACAAACCAGTCTAGGCTGCTAGAATCGCAGCTCTATTTCACTTGGTAGAGCAAAGCGGGGTTATAGCTCAGCTGGGAGAGCGCTTGCATGGCATGCAAGAGGTCGGCGGTTCGATCCCGCCTAGCTCCACCAAGGCAGTGACATTTAAAGCAAAAATGTCCCCATCGTCTAGAGGCCTAGGACATCGCCCTTTCACGGCGGTAACACGAGTTCGAATCTCGTTGGGGACGCCAAATTTGGCTTTAAAAATCAAGATGTTATAGAAGATCGAAATTAGGTCGGTACAAAATAGAGTCAATTTCGGTAAATTATCGGTAATATCCGGGTCTTTCCCACTTTATGGGGCTGTCTCTTATACACATCTGACGCTGCCGACGACTCC
>DHJK01000063.1:26652-34092 GCA_002404295.1 Legionellales bacterium UBA4722 | reverse complement strand
ATGGAAAAACTAGAAGATCGAGTGATAGATTCCATAACATTGCTCCTTGCATGGATGAGTCATTGATCTAATTATACACCTGAATGAAGTAAGGTAGGCTGATAATTCTTCTGCATTGCTTAGACATGAGAATTTATAATTTCGAGGGTGCTCTTCTAATCGATTGATTTTACTGGCTTCTCGAACTGGGCTCGAACCAGTGAGGTAAGGATCAACAGTCATATACTTGATACTTATGCTCATTTTTTATAACTTTAGCTGCGTTATCTTCAAGTGATTTAGCAGGGCGGTAGCATAATAGGATTTCAAAATTAGATACATATCGTATTGACTTAATGTATACATATAGTATCATTCCATCCCAAGCATTCCCCGAATGCCCTCAAGCCAAACCCAACCCAAAAGGAACAGGAAGCCCTATGCTAATACTCAACCGCAAAGCCGGCCAGTCAATTCTAATCACCAATGAAATCCAAATTATCATCCTAAACGGACTAGGCGACATCCGCCTAGGAATCGAAGCCCCCAAAGACATGCAAATCCTACGCGGCGAAATAGTAAACCGCTACCGATCCCCTCAAATAAACCCCCAACCAACAATCATAACCTACCGCGGTAGATAACCATGCGCATGCTCACCCTAATAGAAGCTGCAGTATTTTTAAACATGACCCCCGATGGCCTCCGCAAAAAAGTCATTAAAGGCGAACTACCAGGCGCCAAGATCGGCAAGCGCTGGTGTTTTTTGCAAAATGATCTTGTTGAATACCTCAGATCGCTTTATCCTAACAATGCTAAAACATCGTGGGGTGTCAGTCATAGGAGAAAATTATGGCACTCTACAAAAGAGGAAATATCTGGTGGATTGACATCTGTCACCGTGGAGCTCGAATACAAGAAACTACTAGAACTTCAAACAAGCTAGAAGCACGGAAGTTGCAAGACAAGTTGAAAGCTGATCTTTGGAGCAGAGTATATAGCGAAGAGAAGCCTGATCATGCTTGGCCTGAAGCTGTAGTGCGATGGTTGAATGAGTCTCAGCACAAACGTAGTCTTGTTGATGATAAAGCTTATCTTAGATGGTTAGACCCACATTTGAGTAAGCTTAAGCTTAAAGAAATTACACGTGATCGTATTGATCGATTAGCTAACCTTAAGCAAAAAGAAGGTGTGAAGCCTGCGACTGTAAACCGCCTGCTTGAAGTAGTGAGAGCCATCCTACGTAAAGCAGAACGTGAATGGGAGTGGCTGGAAAAAGCGCCTCTTATTCGTATGCGAAAGGAAGAAAATCGACGTATTCGATGGATCATGCGCGCGGAAGTAGAGCGTTTACTACGAGAGCTTCCAAAGCACTTAGCTGATATGGCAGCATTTTCCCTAGCCACAGGGTTGCGCCAATCAAATGTAACCCAATTACAATGGAGTGAGGTTGATTTAGTAAAACGTCACGCTTGGGTACATCCTGATAAAGCTAAAGCAAAGAAAGCAATTGCAGTACCGTTAAATAATGATGCGATTATGATTCTTCGAGAACAAGTTGGTATGCATCCTCAAAATGTATTTTCTTATAGAGGTAAACCAATTAGTGAATGCAATACGAAAGCGTGGAAGAAGGCGTTAAAGAGGGCCGGCATAGAAAATTTTCGTTGGCATGATTTACGTCACACGTGGGCGAGTTGGCATGTACAAAATGGAACGTCATTACAGGAGTTGCAGCAGCTTGGTGGGTGGGCGTCATTTGAGATGGTATTGCGTTATGCGCATCTCAGTAGCGATCATTTAAAAAATGCTGCAGAAAGAGTTAGCGTTACAAAATTCACTACAGTCGGCTTTTGGGGCGGTGGGGTAAGTGACCTAACTACTTGATTTTACTGGCGCGCCCGGAGAGATTCGAACTCCCGACCACCTGGTTCGAAGCCAGATACTCTATCCAGCTGAGCTACGGGCGCAATGGAAGATTCTAGGATGACTATTCTTTAATTTATGTGGTGCGCCCGGAGAGATTCGAACTCCCGACCCCCTAGTTCGTAGCCAGGTACTCTATCCAACTGAGCTACGGGCGCATAGCGATTAAAGATGCCAGACAGTAATAAAAAATGGGGGCGGAGTCAAGGGGACTTTTGTTTTATTAGGATATTTAATTAACTGAGGGAAAAGACGGGCACGCATTTGGGCACGTTTACGTTCACGATTGGGGCAGTGGAATTTACTGAATAATGGTAGCAGGAGATTAATTGAAGATAATTTGGCGGAGAGAGAGGGATTCGAACCCTCGATGGAGTTTTTGACCCCATACTCCCTTAGCAGGGGAGCGCCTTCAGCCTCTCGGCCATCTCTCCAGAGATGTTGCTTTGAAAAATCGTGCGGTGATTATATGCGCGGAGGTGAGGGAATTACAACTAATACTCTTATTTATATTTAACTATTCAGTGAGCTCTACTGATCCAGTCGTGAACGTGCCATTACTCTCGTCATTGCGAGCGCGAGCGGAGCAACCCAGTCTTTTCAACGCTGATTAATAACATAACATTTAGGTCAAAAGCAGCGTTGAAAGACTGGGTTGCTTCGCTCGCGCTCGCAATGACGAGAGTTGATAGCATGGCCACGGGTAAGATGGAACTGCGAGGTTTGCTGCATAGGTAAGGAATAATTTGAAAAAAGCGTATTTTGATTTCCCCCTTCCTTTCCTTCCCCCGGAGGGGGAAGGGACGTGCTAAGCAGTTTTTAGCTTATTAGCTTAGTACAAACACACGTCGATGCTGCGTGAGGAGAGGAGATGCTGAGCAGAATATATATGACTACTCTTCGCTTTCATCTTTCTTGGTCTTTTCTTCTTTAACAGGTGCTGCGCCAGCCTCACCGGGGGTTGCATTCTTTTCTTGTTGAATGCGCTGATAAATTTCTTCGCGGTGCACGGATACATCTTTAGGGGCATTGATACCGATACGCACTTGGTTTCCCTTGATACCGAGTACAGTGACGACAACGTCATCGCCTATGATGAGGGTTTCGCCCACGCGTCTTGTTAAAATGAGCATATTTATCTCCTTAAACTGCCTTGTTATAATATAATTTCTATTGATTTCCCTAAATATTACCTAGGCAATATCTCGGCTTTACCTGTTTAATGTTGACTTCAAAGCTTGCAATAGTAAACAATCTGGTCGCTATGTGCAAATAAGATTTAAAACTTTAATTAAACCCCTATTTATCAGAATGTTACTATTTCAAGTTTGTCAATATGCCGTAAATGGAGGTTTATTAAGCTTCCATTAGCGCATTTTTTTTCTCATAAGGAAGTTTATCCAGCTCGAACGCAGCATGCACAGCGTGAATAGCACGGTCTAAACTTTCTTCATCAATGACTACTGAAATTTTAATTTCAGAGGTCGTAATCATTTGAATGTTGATGCCCTCACCACCCAGCGCTTGAAACATTTTGCTGGCCACGCCGGAGTGAGAGCGCATCCCAATCCCCACTAAAGATAGCTTAGCCACTTTGGTATTACTGCTTACGGAGGCAATACCCAGTTCGTCTGCTAATTGCTGAATAATTTTCAGTGTTTTTGGGAAATCTTTACGATGCAGCGAAAAAGTAAAGTCATTGGTTTCTTTGTTTGATGCATTTTGCGCGATCATATCTATTTCAATATTAGCGTCACTGACTAAGCCTAGAATTTGGCCTTCTATCCCTGCTCGATTTGGTACGCCATTCAGGGCAATGATTGCTTCTTCACGACTGAATGCGATACCTGAGACTAAACGTCGTTGCATAATTTTATCCTCAAAAGTCACAAGTGTACCGGGGTGATTACTGAAAGTAGAAAGAACCCGTATAGGCAGATTATGTTTGCAGGCTAATTCTACGGAGCGCATTTGTAACACTTTTGCGCCCAAGCTTGCCATTTCTAGCATTTCTTCAAAGCTGATTTGGGGCAATAAACAGGCTTGTGGAACCACGCGTGGGTCTGTGGTAAAAACACCTTCTACATCTGTATAAATTTGACATTCTTCTGCATTGAGCGCTGCTGCAATAGCAACGGCTGTAGTGTCAGAACCGCCGCGTCCTAGGGTTGTGGTATCACCACGGGCATTAACGCCTTGAAAGCCAGCAATAACAACGACATAGCCTTCCGCAAGGTCTTGCAGGATAGTTTCTGTTTCGACATCTAAAATACGTGCTTGTGTATGGACCGAGTCGGTTTGAATACCAATTTGCGGACCTGTATATGCGCGCGCTGGGCATTCTTTTGCATTCAAGGCGATTGATAACAATGACATGGAAACCTGTTCGCCCGTTGCAACTAATACATCGTATTCACGTGGATTGGGTTCTGTTGTCAGTGCATTGCACAGTTGAATCAGTCGGTCTGTCTCGCCTTGCATAGCGGATACTACGACTACGACTTGATGTCCTTGTTGTTTGGCGAGAATAATCTTTCCAGCAACGTGTTTGATGCGTTCTAAGGTGCCAAGTGAGCTGCCGCCAAATTTTTGAACTAATAATGCCATAGTATGTTCTGTCTCTTTTTTCTTTATCGCTACTTAGACCCATTACCGCGAAGCTGTCATCCTGAGCAGAGCGAAGGATCACTCAAATTTTAGTTGATCCTTCGCTCCGCTCAGGATGATAGCTTCGTTGCAATAAGTGTATCCGTTACTAGATTGTCTATAATGCATGATGTTTTTTGCTTTGTCTATTAAATACACACTATCCTTGTGGTTTTTGTAAAGTGAGCAATGTTTTTTCTACCCAGTTATACACAGACTCTAGAGCGGTTTTTAAGTGTTGGGGCTGATTGCCACCGGCTTCTGCTAAATCGGGGCGGCCTCCGCCTTTACCACCGACTTGTAGCGCGATCATATTGACGAGATCACCCGCTTTGACTTTGGACGTATTGTCTTGGGTTACGCCGCCCACTACTGTAATTTTACCTTCGGTGACAACGGCAAGTGCGATCACTGCGCTATTTAATTTATTTTTGAGATGATCGACAGTGCTGCGTAAAGATTTACTGTCAACGTCTTCAAGCATCAGCGCAAGTACTTTTATACCCATGATATCTCTGGCCTGAGCAGCTAAATCTTGGGCTGCTGATCCGGCAAATTTTTCTTTAAGCTGGGTTAATTGTTTTTCTAAGGTGCGTTTATCTTCATCGAGTTGCCGCAGCTTTTGTTTGAAATCATTTTCGCGTTTTTCAATCCAGTCTAAAGCACCTTGACCTGTGACTGCTTCTAAACGGCGGATACCGGCTGCGACGCCTGCTTCTGAGGTAATTTTAAAAAGACCAATATTGCCCGTGTGATGCGCGTGGGTGCCGCCACATAATTCGACTGAATCGCCAAAGCGTACTACACGTACTTGATCACCGTATTTTTCTTCGAACAATGCCATAGCGCCATTTTTAATAGCTTGCTCGGGGGATGTGATTTGTACTACCGCTTCATGGTTTGAGCGAATTTCTTGGTTAACGCGTTGTTCAATGGTTTCAATTTCTTTTGCTGTTAAAGGCGCAGTATGTGAAAAATCAAAACGTAAGCGATCGGGTTCAACCAGTGAACCTTTTTGAATAACATGATCGCCTAATACTTCGCGTAAGATTTTATGCAGTAAATGGGTTGCAGTATGATTGAGAACGATCGCGGCGCGGCGTTTAGCATTCACGTTTGCAATAACGGAATCACCGATTTTAAGTTGGCCTTTTTCTAATTGGCCTAAATGTGCAAAAGCTTGGCCTTGTTTTTGAGTGTCTAAGACACGAAATAAATTACCATCGGTTGTTAAGATACCTTGGTCGCCTACTTGGCCGCCGGATTCTGCATAGAAAGGCGTGCGGTCTAAAATGATAGAACCTTTTTCGCCTGTGTTTAATTGATCAACGGCTTTGTTATCGCAATATAAAGCGATGATTTTGCCGGTATCGGGTGTTTGTTCTGTGATTAAATCTTTATAGCCTGTAAATTCAGTGGGGCAATCTATGTTTGCACCGATTGCATATTCAGCGGTAAATTTACTGGATTGTCTGGAGCGTTCGCGTTGTTCATTCATCGCAGTTTCAAAACCATCATAGTCTAGTGTTAATTGACGTTCACGTGCGATGTCTGCGGTGAGGTCTACAGGAAAGCCATAAGTATCGTATAGCTTGAAAATAATATCACCGGGAATCATTTTACTTTTTAGTTCATTTGTTGCTTGTTCGAAAAGTTTTAAGCCTTGTGTGAGTGTAACGCTAAATTGTTCTTCTTCTTGGCGTAATAATTTTTCGATGTGTGTTTGTGCTTTGCGTAATTCAGGGTACGCGTCGCCCATTTCAGCGACGAGGGGTTTAACGAGTTTATAAAAAAAGGCGTCAGTGATTCCTAGTTTGCTACCATGACGTAATGCGCGGCGGATAATGCGGCGTAATACATAACCACGGCCTTCATTGGAAGGATAAACGCCATCGGTAATTAAAAAAGCAGAAGAGCGAATATGATCTGCGATGACGCGTAACGAGACGTGTGTTAAATCAGTTATGTTAGCAAGTGCTGCAGTGGCTTTGATGAGTTGTTGGAATAAATCAATATCATAATTATTATGGACGCCTTGCATGACTGCGGCAAGACGTTCTAATCCCATGCCTGTATCTACAGACGGTTTTGGTAGAGGGGTGAGTGTGCCATCTGCGGCACGGTCGTATTGCATAAAAACAAGATTCCAGATTTCGACGTAACGATCGCCATCTTCATCTGGGCTGCCTGGAGGGCCGCCTGCAATATCGGAGCCATGGTCGTAAAAAATTTCTGTGCATGAACCGCAAGGGCCTGTTGCGCCCATCGACCAAAAATTACTGGCTTCACCGCAACGGCTAAATTGATTGGGATTAATTTTTATTTCGTTGAGCCAGATATCTTCAGCTTCTTTGTCGTCTTTGTAGACGGAGATCCATAATTTTTCTTTGGGGATTTTTAAAACGTCGGTTAAAAATGTCCAGGCGTATTGGATGGCTTCTCGTTTAAAATAACTACCAAAACTAAAATTGCCTAGCATTTCAAAAAAAGTATGATGGCGGGCGGTGTAGCCTACGTTTTCTAGATCGTTATGTTTACCGCCGGCACGTACACAGCGTTGGACTGATGTTGCACGTTGGTAAGCACGTTCTTCTTTACCTAAAAACACGTCTTTAAATGGCACCATACCTGAATTGGTGAATAATAAGGTAGGATCGTTTCCAGGTACTAGCGAGCTGCTGGAGACTTCTTCGTGATTGTGGTCGCGGAAATAAGCGAGGAATAGGTTGCGCAGTTCGTTTGAACTGTGTGTTTTGGAGTTATTTTTTTTTGTTAGCATTACCGTATCCTCTGTGTTAATTTTTTTCTGCGATTTAAGTTATGTAGTTGCTTAGAACACCTCTCCCCTTGTGGGAGAGGTCGGCGCGAAGCGACGGGTGAGGGGTGCTT
>DHJK01000063.1:23286-26550 GCA_002404295.1 Legionellales bacterium UBA4722 | reverse complement strand
GTCGACCTCTCCCACAAGGGGAGAGGTGTCCTAAGCAATGCTGTAATTATGAGTAGTATTGGGTGTTAGTCTTCTATAAGAAGAGCTTTGTCACCCTGAAGCACCCGATTAATCTGCTCACTCGTAAACCCACGATAAAACAAAAACCGCATCTGCTGACCCCGAGCTTTCATATCTTTCGGCAAGCAGTTTTTAAAGCGTTTTTTCCATACTTTACGCGCATCTTCAAGCCAAGCATTATCAGTGATATTAAGCTGATGTTCAATTAAATCTTGCGCGATCCCGCGCTCTATTAATTCAGCACGGATGCGTAATGGCCCATAGCCTCTAGCACGTCTGTACTGAATATAGCTTTCCATGAATCGCTGATCATTAAGCAATCCCTCTTGACTAAGAGCCGCAAGAACACTATCAATATCTGCTTGATTAAAGGCTTTGCGTTGTAATTTACGAGAGAGTTCAGTCGTAGAATGGTCGCGACGCGCCAGCAAATGAAAAGCGGCGCGTCGGACAGAAGAGGTAAGCGTACTCAGACGCCAGTCTCCTCAACTTCTTCTTCCATTTCTTTCTCAGCAGTTGGGGCGTCTAAAGCAACCAGTAATTTTTCACGGAGCTTCGCTTCCAATTCTTGAGCCATTGCAGGATGTTCTTTTAAGAACGTACGTGCATTGTCTTTACCTTGACCAATACGTTGGCCATTATAACTAAACCAAGAACCGGCTTTGTCTACAAGATTATGCAGCACGCCTAATTCAATAATTTCCCCTTCGCGTGAAATGCCCTGGTTGTACAGAATTTCAAACTCAGCCTGTCTGAACGGTGGAGCGACTTTGTTTTTAACCACTTTAACGCGGGTTTCACTACCGATCACTTCATCACCATTTTTAACACTGCCAATACGACGAATGTCTAAACGTACGGATGCATAAAATTTCAACGCATTACCGCCGGTGGTGGTTTCAGGGTTACCAAACATCACGCCAATTTTCATACGGATTTGGTTAATAAACACAACCAAGGTATTGGAGCGTTTGATATTTGCAGTAAGTTTGCGCAATGCTTGAGACATTAATCTTGCTTGCAAGCCCATATGATGATCGCCCATTTCGCCTTCGATCTCGGCTTTGGGGGTGAGAGCTGCGACAGAGTCAATAACAACCACGTCGACACCACCTGAACGCACGAGCATATCAGTGATTTCTAATGCTTGTTCGCCGGTATCGGGTTGTGAAATGAGCAATTCATCGACATTTACACCTAGGCGTTTAGCATAAGCAGGATCTAGCGCATGTTCTGCGTCTACAAACGCTGCCACACCGCCTTTGCGTTGGCATGATGCAATCACTTGTAAGGTTAAGGTTGTTTTACCTGAAGATTCAGGTCCATAAATTTCTACAATACGGCCGCGGGGTAAGCCACCCACACCGAGAGCGATATCTAACGCTAATGACCCGGTGGAAATAGCTTCGATATCACGCATGGCAGGTACATCACCTAAGCGCATGACTGATCCTTTACCGAATTGGCGTTCAATTTGGCTTAACGCTGCGCCTAGCGCTTTTTTTCTATTTTCATCCACAGACGACATAGTGACCTCATAGTTTAGAAGGGTTAAAAAGGAGTGGTGTTGCGTGCTTCGTTGCGATGCTTACTTTCTTCATTATATGTAGGTTGTAAGAGAATGCAATCAAATCATCCCATTTTTAATCCCTTGTTTTTACAGGGTATATGTGAGTGGAAAATGTACAAATCTAAACTATACTGAATGGGAGGTAAATGTAACTAAACCTAAACAGAAGCTGAGAGGTGATCATCATGGGTAACAAATCTTTCGAAGATATTGAAACTAAAGCAAGGGCAGTGGAATACATAAATAAACTATTAAAAGCAGAGGGGAGCAAGGAAGGTGGTAATTTTTCAAGTGTGCTAGAAACGGTGGTTGATAAAGAGGGTAACATTACTATTGATGCACAACGTGCTGAAGCGATTTGTATACTGGGTGATAACGCTTGTTTAAAGAAAGTGAGTTTTGATATGGTTATTGCGGCTGGCGCGGACGCTGCTGTTACCTCTGCTAAGGAAATTGTACAGGGCCTGCAAAATTTAAAAAGCTTAGTAAAATATGGAATGAATACAAGAGAAAATCAATCTGCAGTGATCGTGGCTGGTGAAATGGGCACTCAAGTTTCACTTGAGCTTTGGGAGAAAAGAAAAGTAGAGCTTCAAACAGCTGGACGGAAGTCTGAGCATTCAAGTTTGTATAACAACGCTGCGGCAAGAAATGCTGCAAGAGCTAAGGTTAGTGAGGTACTAAAACAAGTAGATGCATCTCTTCATCATCCTGTTGCTGTGGTGCATTCAGGAAAGTCTATAGCAAAAAGTCCTAGTGCCAGCAAGGGAGGGTAAATTTTATATTGCTTATTCTTTATGATGAAAGGGAGATGTCGTTCTTTTAAGAAAGGAGGGAAAATGTATGAGTAAATCTTCAAGCGACTTAGAAGCTGAAGTCCGGGAAGCAACAACTAAGAGAACGGAAATTAGTATTGCGATAGACGGGTGTTTAATTGTTTGTTTTTCAAGCTTAAATCGAAATGAGGATCTCGATGCCCTTCAATTGCAGATGGGACTGCAAAAAAATTTGGATGACGATGGGCTTCAAAATATTCAAGATATTGAAATATTAACTCACTTAAAGCAATTGATTAGCGCGATTGAAGTGCTATTATCAGAAGAGAATGACTCAAAACTTTCAAAAACTCAGGGGCTTCTTGACGCATATGTTTGGATAATTCACAACGCTATCCAGCTCGGTGGTAAGGAGGCACAAAAGTCTTTAAACAAACGGGATGACTATTTAGCTGTGCTAGCTAATGCGACATTTTTTTTGGAGGACTCAAGCCTAGTAAATTATGAGAAGTTAGACGCAAGTATTGGGCAGTTTGCAAAAGAATCCTCTCCTTATACTCAACAAGTTAAGCAATTCTGTTTGCATCTGGCTCAAGCGGCAATATTCAAATTACTTGCGAGTTTAACAAAAGCCGTGTCGCTTTTATCTATTTTTTCGAAAGGTGCGATGACTCTTGCTGTTCCTCTCCCAGCTAATAGTGGCGTGTCATCTTCAGATGATATAGATGAGATAGCAACATCCCGAACGCATTTAAAAACAAACTTTCAGACTATTTTTGAAAAACATCAGCCCAGCAGTATGAAACCTGTAATTCCTTCTACGCAGGATGCGGTAACAAAAGCAAGTAAGCCGTAAAA
>DHJK01000063.1:9635-23215 GCA_002404295.1 Legionellales bacterium UBA4722 | reverse complement strand
ATCCTAAAGTCGGCAGGTTTAATCTACTGCGCCGAGTCTAGGAATTTTTTTCTTTTTAATTTGCTACGCGGGTGAGCATGGCTTCGCTAAAAAAAGAAGAAGCAAATCTCTATCTTCAGCCTATAAGTCTTTCTTGTTACAGCTTTAACTATCGAATTTAGGATGAGAGATTGAGGAAATGATATTCAGCAAAAAGTGCAATGCTGAGTCAATGGATTTTTCTCTGATATTAGCGCGCTCTCCGGAGAAAAAATGATGCTTAACTTGTGTAGGTATGGCGGCGACCGCACAAGCAATCCAAACTGTGCCAACGGGCTTATTGTGAGTGCCGCCTTCTGGACCTGCAATACCAGTAAGTGCAATGCTTATATGCGCTTGGCTATGATTAAGAGCACCTTCAGCCATTTCTTGTGCGGTTTCAGCGCTGACGCTGCCAAACGTTGCGAGTGTTAACGGGCTTACGCCTAGCAGCTCTTCTTTAGAAGTATTGCTGTAAGTCACTAAGCCGCGATCAAACCAAGCAGACGAACCCGGAATACTGGTAATCGCATAGGCAAGCCCACCACCCGTGCAAGATTCAGCGGTGATTAATTTAAGGCCGCGGCGTTTGAATTGTTCGCCTACTTGTTTTGCAAGTTGTTCTAGGGAGGTTGTCATGTATTAACCAAATTATTTTAGAGCATTCTACTATGACTGAACATGATTAATCGATCAAGTAGGGTGCTAGCTGTATTGAATGTTTTTAAAAATTGACAACGGTTAAATGTCAGCGTATTTTAGTTCGGTGTTCAAAGCACTCAGTTAGCGGAACGCTGCTCCCGATATAGCGGTATTTTTTTATGCCTTAACTAATTAGGAGCTTTATCATGATCACGTCACCAACAATGCACTCTAATCTCGATACACTCATCATCTCATTAAGTAAACTCGATGCTTTATTAAAAATGGCCAGTCATGCGGATTTAGCAGGGCTTAAAGCTGACACAGTGTTTCATTATTTTTGGGTGACGGAAGATATATTGGAAAAAGCTAAAAAGGCGTGTGACAGTTTAGTAGAAACGATGTGTTTATGATAAGGATAAGAAGATAGTGGTCAACATGATTCATCAGCCGCATGATAAATTGTTTCGCACATCGATGTCAGACATTCGGGTGGTAAGTGATTTTTTTAAGGCGCACTTGCCTGCTGTTTTACTCAGTCATCTTGATCTTGCAACGCTCTCATTACAGAAAAGCACCTTCATTGATGAGGCATACCAATCAACAGAGGCTGACTTGCTTTACTCAGTTAAACTGGGTGAATCCTTGGCCTATCTTTACATTTTGTGCGAACACCAAAGCGAGATAGATAAACACATGGCATTCCGGTTGTTGGTCTATACAATCAGGGCAGTCGAGCTACACCGTAAAAAGCACCCCAATGACCCTTTGCCACTCATTTACCCTTTGGTCGTCTATAGTGGAGAAAAACCATGGAATGCAGCCATGGATATCTATGGCTTATTTAGAGAAGAAGATCTTGCCAGACAAGTGATGTTCAAGCCTTATTAACTAATCGATCTCGCTCGCTTGGATGAGCAAGACATTAGGCAGCATGCTTGGGCAGGTCTCGTTGAATTCACGTTGAAATACCGCTCAGCCGTCCGCAATGTCGAAGCTTTTTGCGATATTTTGCTCCCTTGGCTAAAAAATATTGAGCAACAACAAGGTGAAAGTTACTGTAAAGCTGTGCTAAACTATGTCGTTAATGTACTTGATATCGACGATGAGAAAATATTTGTCCAAAAAATCCAAGAGCACTTGACTGGTAATTTAAGAGGTGAGGCAATGACACTTGCGCAACGGTTTGAACAAAAAGGCATAGAAAAGGGCATAGAGAGAGAAAAGATTATCATTGCAGAGCGTATGTTGTCAGAAGGGTATGATTTTAATACGATAACTAAGTTGACTCAGTTAACCACAGATAAGCTTTTGATTATAAAAAAGAATCTACATTAATAACTTGTTGCAACTGTGCAATAAAATAAAGTGGCAAATTTCCCACTTTCCCATTTTTTTTTAAATTCAGTAATGAAGCTCGCAGCAATAACTCAGGGTGATATTTTTCATCATAAACAAGCAAACTTTTCTTTTTGCGAGATGTTCCTGCTTTGACTTCTAGGGGAATTATTTTTGATTCATGCTCTACAATAAAGTCAACTTCTGCTCTGCCTTCACTTGCCCAGTAATAGAGGGGGTGTTGTTGTGCAGCGAGTTCTTGTGCTACATAGTTTTCAGTAAAAGCACCTTGAAATTCAGAAAATAATTCATTGTCTGCTATGACTACCTTTGCAGGTATATTGCACATTGCAGAAAGTAAACCTACGTCTAATAAAAATACTTTAAAAGCATGCTTTTCAGCATATCTAGCCAGCGGATATTTGGGCGCGCTTATGTCATAGGATTTATAAATCAAGCCTGCATCCGCTAACCATTGAATGGCTGTTTCATATTCTCGGCCGCGCGCGCTTTTTCGTAGTGCTGCAAAAATAAATTTTTTATTTTCTTTTGCAAGTTGCAGTGGAATAGATTCCCAGACTTGAGTGATTTTCATCACCTGCTCTGGTGGCGCATGTTTAGAAAAATCTAATAAATAAGCATCCAGAATTTCTTTCTGAATTTTTCTGACGGATAATAGATTTTCATCTTTGACATATTCAGCCACAGCTTCTGGCATGCCGCCTACAAACATATATTTCTTCAGCAAAACAAGTAAATCAAGATGAATAGGTTCAGGAATGGGGTTAAATTCATTCTGTTGTGTTAAAAATTGGAGTAATTTATTCTTGTCTAAGACCGCTAGAAATTCAAAAAAACTGAGTGGGTAAAGATCAAGAAAGTTAACTTTACCTACAGGAAACCCTTTGCTATGAGCAAGCTTGACACCGAGCAAAGAGCCCGCAGCAATAATATGAAATGCTTTGGCTTGTTCGCAAAAATATTTGAGGCTATTTAATGCGGCAGGTGATTCTTGTATTTCATCAAAGATGAGTAGCGTATTTTCTGGGCGTATTTCTTGATCAATATAAATACTGATGTGCTCTAAGATGGTGGAGGGTACAATATTTTTTGTGAAAAAGTGATTCAGCTGCGGATCTTCTTCGAAGTTTAAGTAAATACATGTCGTGTATTCTTGTTTGCCAAATAGTTTGAGCAAATGCGTTTTGCCTACTTGCCGGGCCCCGCGCAGAATGAGGGGTTTGCGGTTTGAAGATGTTTTCCATTCAAGGAGTTTGCTATAAAGGGTTCTTTTCATGAAGTTAGTTTATGACTGGGATGAGGATTTTGCAAGCGGTATGTGCAGAAAACGTGATTCACATCACTTTATTCGTACATATAACGTGATTTGAATCACGTTATTCGTACATAAAACGTGATAAATAGCAATAACTATATGAAAATAAAGAGATTATACAATTCGGCTTATTTTTAGTGAGTAGTTTTGTATCTTCAGCGTGCAGGTCTCAACCCTCGTCATTGCGAGCGTGAGCGAAGCAACCTAGTCTTTCAACGCTGCTTTTGTGAGCTTAAATGCTGCTAATCAGCTCTGGAAAGACTAGGTTGCTTCGCTCACGCTCGCAATGACGAGGGTTGAGACATGCAATGACACTCTATTTAGCTAACCTTCACTTAGCTTGGCGCCTATGCCGGCCACAGGCACGATTAGAGCATTGAAATTCGAGAATAGTTACATATTGTTATGCTAAGGCAACCAGTTGTCCAATCTCGACCATCATGTTATAACCGCAATTCATGTTTTTAGAGAATCGCGCCATGACCATCCAACACGAAACCACCAAGCAAAATACGCCCATGATTCAACAATATCTGCGCATAAAAGCAGACTATCCCGACACACTATTGTTTTACCGCATGGGCGATTTTTATGAATTATTTTTTGCTGATGCAGAAAAAGTAGCGCGTATATTAGATATCACGTTGACAGCGCGTGGACAGTCTTCTGGAAAGCCAATACCAATGGCCGGTGTGCCTTTTCATGCAGCTGAATCGTATATGGCAAAACTGGTACGGCAAGGATTGGCGATTGCGATTTGTGAACAAATAGGCGATCCCAAAACCAGTATTGGGCCTGTTGAGCGTCAAGTGGTGCGGGTGTTAACGCCGGGTACGGTGAGTGACGCAGCGTTTTTGGAAGCAAGCCAAGATAATTTATTAGCCGCTTTGCATGCAGAAGGTGATCGTTTTGGTATTGCCACATTAGACATGAGCAGTGGTCGTTTTAATTTATTGGAAGTGTATGGACAAGAAGCGTTGCAAAGTGAATTAGAGCGCTTAAAACCCGCGGAATTATTAATCAGTGAAGAATTAACACTTTTAATTAACTCAAAAAGTACGTGTCGTCGTCCGCCGTGGGAATTTGAAATTGAAACAGCGGTGCGTTTATTGACAGAGCAAATGCAAACACACGATTTGGCGGGATTTGGTTGTATAGAAATGGGAGTCGCATTAGCTGCTGCGGGGTGTTTATTACATTATGCAAAAGTAACGCAACGCGGTCAATTATCACACGTACGTACTATTCATGTTGAGCGGCGTGATGATAGTGTGATTTTGGATGCGGCAACAAGACGTAATTTGGAATTAGTTTCTAATTTGTCGGGAGGTGTTGAAAATACATTGGCTTCTGTGTTTGATTGCACGGCGACTGTGATGGGTAGTCGTTTATTAAAGCGTTGGTTACAGCGTCCGTTGCGTGATCATGATGCGTTGCGTGCGCGTCAACTGAGTATAAAAACATTATTACAGGATCGTCGTTATCTTGCGTTGCATGAGGTGTTGCGTGGTGTAGGTGATGTCGAGCGTATTGCGGCGCGTATTGCATTAAAAACAGCGCGTCCGCGTGATTTAATGGAGTTGCGTCATACATTAGGTGTGTTGCCAGAATTGCAGCGACGGCTGGATGATTGTGTTTCACCGTTGCTGAAAGAGTTGGCTCAAAAAATTGACGAATATCCAGAGTTACATGAGTTGCTTGTTAAAGCAATTGTGGAAAATCCGCCTGTTACTATTCGTGAAGGGGGTGTGATTGCGACAGGTTATGATGCAGAATTAGATGAATTGCTCTCGCTGAGTGAAAATGCAGGTGGTTATTTAATTGAGATGGAAAAGCGAGAAAAAAATCGAACAGGGTTATCTACATTAAAAGTGGGTTATAACCGAGTGCATGGTTTTTATATTGAAATAAGCCGGTTACAAGCATCCCTTGCACCTGCTGATTATATTCGTCGACAAACGTTAAAAAATGCAGAACGTTTTATTACGCCTGAATTAAAAGAATATGAAGATAAAGCATTAAGTAGTCGTGACAATGCGTTAGCTCGTGAAAAAATGTTATACGAAGCGTTATTATGCAAAGTGGGTGAAGTAGTACCTGCTCTGCAAACCTCAGCTGCAGCATTGGCTGAATTAGATGTTCTAACAAATTTAACCGAGCGCGCAGATAGTTTAGATTTATGTTGTCCTGAATTAACGACTGAAACTGAAATTAATATTACAGCAGGGCGACATCCTGTCGTGGAATCTGTATTGACACATCCTTTTGTACCTAATGATGTTGTGTTGGCTGATCAGCAACGAATGATGATAATCACAGGTCCTAATATGGGTGGTAAATCAACGTATATGCGGCAGATTGCATTGATCGTGTTGCTTGCACATATCGGCAGTTTTATTCCGGCAAGATCAGCGCGTATTGGTTTTATAGATCGTATTTTTACACGAATTGGCGCGGCGGATGATTTGGCCAGTGGTCGTTCAACTTTCATGGTAGAAATGACTGAAACCGCGGCTATTTTGCATAATGCAACGGCGCAAAGTTTAGTGTTGATGGATGAAATTGGACGTGGTACGAGTACGTTTGATGGCTTGTCGTTAGCATTTGCTGTAGCAGAATATTTAGCACATAAGATTAAAGCATTTACTTTATTTGCGACACATTATTTTGAATTGACTGCGCTCTCGGATGAGATTCCTTTTGTTAAAAATGCGCATTTTGATGCGACAGAGCAGGGGGATTCTATTATATTTTTACATACAGTGAATGCGGGGCCTGCAAATCAAAGTTATGGTATTCAGGTGGCGCAGCTTGCGGGGATTCCGCGGGAAGTGATTCAGCAAGCGACGCAGAAACTGCATACTTTAGAGAATCAGGTGCTAGCGGCTCCGCAGAAAACAATATCGCCGACCGTGCAGGGTGATCTGTTTGCGTTGTCTGTTGAGAATGAAGCAATAAAATTATTGAAGGAAGTGAATCCGGATCAGTTGTCGCCGCGGGAGGCGTTGGAGTATTTGTATAAAATTAAGCGATGCTTGATGGAGCAAAAATAGAATGATGTTTATTAGTATAAAGGCGCTTTGCTTGTTACAACAAGCACAATTGGAAGCTTGTTATAAAGAGGCGAATTTGGAATTGGATGATGCGTTTGAGGTCACGGTTTCGGATGGGTTAGAAGAAGATGAAACGTGGAGAAATTTATTGTAATAGCTCGCCTCGCCGTCGTCATAGCGAGCGAAGCGAAGCAATCCAGCTCGAAAGCAACGCTTCAGAAAGCTGATCTTAGGTACTAAGCTTTGCTTTCGAGCTGGATTGCTTCGCTTCGCTCGCAATGACGACTTAGATTAAATCAAAGTTTGTGAAGATAACTCAGCTTGCAATGACAAGATGGGGGTGAGCTATGACATTTATTTTTCTTAATTTTGAGAAATCGAATTCATCAAATCACAAACCGCTTCTTTTTCCAATTCCATCCATCGCCCGCGTCTCAAAAAACGAGGCAAAGTAATAGCATCAAAACGAATTCTAATTAACCGACTGACTTTCACACCCTGAGATTCCCAAAGTTTACGCACAACACGATTTCGGCCTTCTTTCACCATCACATGATACCAATGGTTAGTACCTTCTCCACCCGCATCTGTGATCACATCAAAATGTGCAGGGATTCCGTCTTCAAGTGGAATGCCGTCTTTCATGTTGTTTAACATCTCTGAACTGACTTGACCTTGGACGCGTACCGCATATTCACGTTCAATTTCTTTAGAAGGATGCATCAGTTGATGTGCTAGTTCGCCATCATTTGTCAGTAATAAAACACCCGATGTATTGAAATCTAAACGGCCTACTGAAATCCAGCGGCCATTGCGTAATAGAGGTAAGCGATCAAAAACCGTAGGTCTATTCTCAGGATCTTTGCGAGAACAAATTTCGCCTTCTGGTTTGTGATAAAGAAGTACACGCGTTTTTTGGCTGGCACTTTTCATCAGCGGCACCTCGCGTCCATCGACGCGCACTTTGGCGCTTGCGTTGATGCGATCGCCTAATTTGGCTATTTGGCCATTGACGTGGATGCGGCCTTCTTGTATCCAGACTTCAATTTGTCTACGTGAGGCAAGTCCGGCGTTGGCGAGTACTTTTTGTATTTTTTCAGTTATCATTGGATGTCGTGGTTTCTAATTCAAGGGTTGGCTCAGAAATGGTTTCTGTAGGGGTTTCAGTATCTTGGTTAGTCAGTTCCAGTTGTACTTGCAATTTTGCCTCTTGGCAAGCGAGATCTTTTAATTCACTTAAAGTAGGCAGCTGATCTAAGCTTTTCAAATTAAAATGATCAAGAAAATCTTTAGTAGTGCCATAGAGTGCCGGCTTACCGGGCACATCACGATGCCCAATGACGCGAATCCACTCGCGTTCCATCAATGTTTTAAAATGATGGGAGCTTGCAGTGACGCCGCGGATTTCTTCTATTTCGGCACGGGTGATCGGTTGACGATACGCAATCAGTGCAAGTGTTTCTAAAAAAGAGCGAGAATAGCGCGGTGCGCGCTCTTCCCAAAGTTTGGATAACCAAGGGCTTAAGGCAGTGCGCGCTTGAAATTGAAAACCGCTTGCCACTTCACGTAATTCAATACCGTTATCTTGGTATTTTTCTTGAATAGCAGAAAGCGCAGTACGGACTTCATGAGATTCTGGCATATCTGTTTCTTCAAATAATTTTTGCAGTTGGACGATCGTGAGTGGTCGGCCTGCAACCATGATCGCGGCTTCACAAATTTGGATAAGTAACTCAGGGGTAACATTATTCATAAGTATTAACCTGCTGCAACTGCTGCTTTAAGATGAATAGGCCCAAACGCTACGGATTGCACAAACTCAATCACATTATCTTTGAGTAATTCTAACATAGCGAGGAAAGTAACCACTACGCCTAATCTGCCCTCACTGGGGGTGAATAAACTGGAAAAAGTAACAAATTCGTTTTGTTGTAAAGCGGATAAAATCGATGTCATTCGCTCACGTATGTTCATGGTTTCAAGCTGAATTTGGTGGCTTGCGCTTAATTCTGTACGGCGTAAGACATCAGAGAGCGCGAGCACTAATTCTTGTAATGAGACGTTAGGTTGGGGTCTTTCAAATACCATGTCATTGGTGCTGAGCGTTGCCATAAAATTATCACGTCCATGACGTGGCAGTTTATCCATGTCTTCTGCGGCTTTTTTAAAGCGTTCATATTCTTGTAAGCGGCGGATGAGTTCAGCCCGTGGATCTTCTTCGGTGCCTTCCATGCTTTCAGGGCGGGGGAGTAACATGCGAGATTTGATTTCGGCTAAAATGGCGGCCATGACTAGGTATTCAGCTGCTAATTCGAGGGATACGGTTTTCATTAATTCAACGTATTCCATATATTGACGAGTGACTTCGGCAATAGGAATGTTGAGGATGTCGATGTTTTGTTTTTTGATTAGATACAGTAAGAGATCTAAGGGGCCTTCAAAGGCTTCCAGAAAGACTTCCATAGCGTCAGGTGGTATATATAGGTCTTTGGGTAAACTGGTGAAAGCAAGACCACCTACCATAGCAATAGGGTGGGGGGTTTCTGGGGATGGCGGTGTTTGGGTGGTATCATTCATGGGGGGTATTTTACCGGAAATAGGGGGTGGGTGTTAAGTTATTTTTTTTACAATAATATCATGAAGATTGGCAGTGTTCTCTTCTCGTCTTCGCAAGGCTTTGATAATTCATCTTTTAGATGAGGCTCACACAATTATTTAAAAAGACTGGCACGTTTACGATTAGGTTGGCGAAATTTTGTGAGGTCGAGGAGATGGTGCTATACTCGCGCGATTCTTTATATAGTCAGGCGTTAAAATGCAGTCTTTAATCAATCAAGCTATTAAAATTTTACAAGAGGGCGGCCTTGTCGCAATGCCCACTGAAACGGTCTATGGCTTAGGCGCAGATGCTAAAAACCCAGACGCGTTACGTAAAATTTTCCAAGCTAAACAACGCCCTATAGATCATCCCCTCATTGTGCATTTGGCAAATATGTCACAGTTGGACGAATGGGTCAGCCATGTTTCACCGATCGCGCAGCGTTTAGCTAAGGCATTTTGGCCAGGGCCTTTGACTTTGATTTTGCCTAAAGCGCCACATGTTTTAGATATAGTCACAGGCCATCAGCAGACCATAGGGATTCGCATCCCTCGTCACCCAGTAGCCCAAGCTTTGCTAGAAGGTTTTGGTAGCGGAATTGCAGCACCATCCGCAAATCGTTTTGGCCGAATTAGCCCTACAACTGCAGCTGCAGTACGTGAAGAGCTAGGAAATGCAGTTGATTTGATTTTAGAAGGCGGCTCTTGTGAAATTGGCTTAGAGTCGACTATTGTGGATGTGACTGGAGATCATCCTGTTATTTTACGGCCGGGTATGATTACGGCGGTGCAAATTGTGGCAGTGCTGCATGAGGCTCTATCTACTTCGTATCATCACGCCCCGCGAGTATCGGGTTCGCTAGAGTCTCATTATGCGCCGGTTACAAAAACGCAGTTATTTTCAGCTGTTGAGATCTCACAATTGTTAACGACGGTGAGTGAAGCTGATTTACCGATTGCTTTGGTCCTAAGAACCCCTGTTGTGACGGATAACAAAAAAATAAACTGTGTCATGATGCCGCCAGATGCTAAATCATACGCGCATGCGTTATATCAAACGTTAAGAACCTTGGATAATCAGCAAGTTAAGCGAATCGTGATTGAAGATGTACCGGAGGACGGTGAGTGGTTAGCGATACGTGATCGTTTGGTCAAAGCGAGTTTTTAGGTGCGCGACATTTAAGTTTATATAAGATTGGCGCGCGCATATCTGTGTTTTATTCTTATAGTATGGCATAATATGTATACAATTAATGCTATGCATAAAAAATGCGCCATCTATAAGATTAAACGAGGAGTGTTGTTATGATGAGAAGTCCGGTAGGTCTATTATTTCATGAACGGAACACAAAACGAAATCCCCTGTTAGGAATCATAGATCCCCCACTTTTAAGCAATGTGCCAAATGAAACTGTGTCTGAAGATGATACGAAGGTTGTTGCATTAAGAACAAAAATGCAAGATTTTTGTGTGTTAGAAGATGAGGAAAGTTATTCTATTCTGGGTTCCGCCTATTATTTTAATGTTGCTTATAAGAAAAAATTAATTTTTTATATTTCTCAATGTAACTCAATCGATGCTTACAACGCATTGATGGACAATGTTGAAGAAGAAATGGACTCTTTGGCAAAAGATCAAAAAGAATTTTCTGATAGCATGACGTCTTGTTTTTCCGATAAACCACATTTATTTTCCAGCAGTCTTCGATGTTTAATTGAAGCCACGCGGAAGAGATTAACGTTGATTGAATTTTATTATTACTTTTCAATTATTGAGGATCCAGATAATCGACATAGAATGAAAGAGTGCGTAGGAGAAGTAGGAGATTGTTTGCATTATATTTCCAATTTTCTGATATCAACTCATTTTACGGATGCCATTTATAAAGATCCTGAACAAGGTGTTTTGCTATGTCGATCCATCTCTTCAATATACGAAAGCTTACGTTGTTCGAGGATTTTATCGAATGTAAAAGAAGTAGATATGTATTATTTAAGAAGTCCTGACTTTCTAAATGCGCTATGCACCAGCTATTTAATTGGTTATAACAAGCATGCACAAATTTTACTAATGATGTCCTATTTCAAACATACAGTAGAAGAGCCAGAATCCCTTGTATATCTCGGTTATGTACAGCATATGATGCAAAATTGTAAAAGTGCAATTAACCTTGATCATTATCAACAAATATTGGGGGAGTATTTACAAAGCGAATTAAAATTACAGGAAATGGTTAGAGAATCAGTGCAAAAAATTTGCTTAGTTAGGCAAGCTATTAGATTTGCAAATACATGTTCAGATATGGCTACTGTCGCATTAGATCTCGATGCGATTGCTATAAGCGTACTCCATCTAAAAAAAGTGCTTGGTCATATAACGCAAGCGGTTGAATCATTATTTGATAATGAAGACGTATGCTATAAGGGTGGAACTACTTTAAACTTAAACGATGAAACTCCAGCTTTATCCGTTGTTCTCGTTGAGGAGGGATTGCCGCGCATACGTGAACTCGAACACAGAATTGCCATTGTTGAACTTACTATAAATAATCTAAAGAGTACTATAAGCGTATTGCGAAAACATACTACTTCAACTGATATTGAGCTAAAAGAAGTATTCAGTAATCTGGATAAGGAGATTGCTAAGCATGCAGTGGTGTTATCAAAGAAGAAGTGCGAGCTGAAGGCAAGAGAACTCAAATTTCAGAAAAGTGTAGCTGTGTTAGAAGAGCCGCCTGCTCCAATTGTGATAAAACCTAAAAAAGAGAAAACCATTCGACGTAAAGTGAATTCTATAGATACAGCTTCAAATTCTGTGAGTGTGGCTCCGCTGCCTGCCATTCTTAAACCTGTCACATCCATTTTACCCCCAATACAAATAAATTCTTCACCTGAACCTACAGTCCGTAATTCACAAGAAGAACAAGATCGCGATAAAGAATCTAAAAGACAAAAATACATGGATGCCATGACTAAACTTTCTTTAGTCTATAAAGAGGCTAGCCCTTGCGAGGACAAAGAAGAATTTTCATGCGAATATGCCATCTTTGGCAAACCTGTTAAAGCGCGGTTGGATCATCGAGCTTGTAGAGAAGCCATGGGCGATCAATTGTTTGATAAGGTCTTGCCAAAACTGAATGACCTATTACATAGAGCCCGAATCAGGGGGCTGTATGGCCAAGGTGTTAAATTGTGTCTGCCAAGTGAAAAAAGGGCTTTAAAGAGAATGGGCTTGTTGGATCCTTCTTTCAGAGGGATGGTATTTAAGTTAAAGCCTAAAGGTGACTACCGTGATAAGGTGCAAGTCTACGGTAAAATCATGACACGTGATGGTGAGCAAGAACTCGTTTTTGATATACCGGTAGTTGGAAAGGTGCATAAACAAATAGCTCGAAAAAATAAATCTATGAAGATGTGAGTGTTAACTCCATGTAAAAGGGGTTGATATAGTTTTGGCTCTTCTCCGGAAGCAATCAATTAACTCAAATGTATACAAACCATAGAAATTATTTTAGGGAAGGATTTGCCATTTATTCAAGAGGTATCTTATTGTTTCTAATTCATTATTTCTACCATAACAACTTATCATCACTGATAACGTAGGGCTGTTTTTTTTGAAGTTTGGTATATCTGCTATACTCTGGTAGAAACCATCTTTAAATGAAGACAGTTATTGCTGGTTATTGGAGGAATAAATATATGACAACCGAACTAATAAGTACAGTATCTGATAAACTAACAGAAGAATTAGAGAGGCTAAAAGACAAATATGAATTACGCCTAGAGCCTGGCTCTCTGAATAAGTTATCTGCTATAAATAAGGATGATAGTGCATACTCTGGTACAAGGAATGCAATAGAGAGAGGTGAAGAGATTATGAAATTGATTGCTACGATCTCGTCCTACGATGAAAAGGTAAGTCCTTATAAGCTACAGAAGGATTTAGTTGAGTTGCGAGGTGAAATGAAATCAACCGGTTCTGGAGTTGGTTTTTTAGTAAAAGGTAAGGGTAATATTGATAAAATTATAAAGTCATTAAATGATGCACAGATAGAATATGAAAGACGGAATCCGGTAATAGCAGCAGTCGAGAAAGTATCTGATGAATTAAAGAAAGAATTAGCGAGACTAGAAGAGGATTATGCGTTAAGCGACATTGCAAAATATACCAACGCATCTCCCAAAGGTAGAGCGATTGCAAGGGATCGAAAGACTGAGATTGTCGGTTTACTTAAGCTAATTTCGCGCTACGATGCTAACACAGAGCCTAGTCAGCTACAGAAGGATTTAGTTCAGTTGCGAGGTAACATGAAATCAACCTCTTCTGGAGTTGGATTTTTTGTAAAAGGTAAGGATAATATTGATAAAATTATACAGATAGTAAATAAAATAATTCCTTTAGAGCCGAAAGCGAAGGTAGGCATCATGGATAAGATAAGAAAGAGGAGTCGTTGAGATAAAAAAGCAAACTTGAAGTTTTGTGAGGTAGAAGGATAATGCTATTGACTCCCTAACTTTGAATTTGCGACAGAGCCTTTTCAGTTAATTAATTTCTCTGTAACAGCTTATCCCTCTACCGTCATTGCGAGCGAAGCG
>DHJK01000063.1:0-9460 GCA_002404295.1 Legionellales bacterium UBA4722 | reverse complement strand
CTTCGCTCGCAATGACGGCTTTGGTTTTAGCAAAATTCGTGGGGATAGCTCAGCTCGCAATGACGACGGCGTAACTGTTAAGAACAGTTACGATTTTTTTTTGCTTATTGCCCTTGCGCTAACGAAAACCCTAACTTCCCATCAAACGTATACAGATTTTCAGTCTTTATCACATCTAATCCAAGCGTTTCAAATTGCTGTAGCAGTGCAATAATATCCTGATGTGAAATCGCTTTGAGATTTTTAATATCCGCGGATACTTGAAACCGACAACTGCAATGACGGGCATATGGCGCATCAATCATACAATTAGGCCATACTTTTAAACCTCGGCTGGTAACCACGATCAATTGCAATTGTTCACTGATTTTTGCTAATTTTACACCGAGTTCTTCAGGTGTATGCAGCGGGTTATCAATGAAAATATCAACACCCACTAATTCTTTTTTAACGACTGATTTTTTACGCTCGCCATAACATTCGATTTTTGCGCGCACATCGTGCTTATATTCGACTGCTTTAAAATGTGTAGGTTTTTGTCCTAAACGTGCAACCACTGCATCTGCAAATTCATCTGTATTTGCTTTTTTCTTGCTATATTTTTCTGAATATATATCTGCAGTATGAAACCCTTCTTCCAATGTTTTCAACCAGGCATTTTCAATTAACGTAGCTACTTCAGGTTGATTAATATGAATCAACATTTGAATAGACGCATTAATTAATCCGGATGGATTCGCAATTTTTTTACCGGCAATCATGGGTGCTGAGCCATGGATCGCTTCAAACATTGCAACGTGATTTCCCACGTTTGCAGAACCTGCCATTCCCACTGAGCCTGCAATTTGTGCCGCAACGTCTGACAAAATATCACCATACAAATTCGACGTTACAATCACATCAAAACGTTCAGGTTCTGCAGCCACGAGTGCCGTCCCTATATCAATAATATAATGTTCTGTTTGGATTTCAGGATAATCAAGTGCAATTTCATTAAAGACTTGATGAAAAATACCATCTGTCATTTTCATAATATTGTCTTTAGTCAAGCATGTTACTTTTTTACGATTAAATTTACGCGCATATTCGAACGCATAATGCACAATTCGTTCACACCCAGGACGTGTGACCAGTTTTAAACATTGATAGACTTCATCTGTTTGTTGATGCTCAATACCTGCATAGGTGCCTTCTTCGTTTTCACGGATAATCACTAAATCCATATCAGGATGAAAAGTGGGAATGTAAGGCGCGTAAGAAGAAACGGGGCGTACATTGGCAAATAAACCTAATGTTTTACGTAACGTCACATTTAAACTTTTATAACCGCCGCCTTGAGGAGTGGTAATAGGGCCTTTCAATAATATTTTAGTTCTTTTTAAAGACTCCCAAGCGCTGTCAGGTATCCCTGAGCTAAACCCTTGTAAATATAATTTTTCACCGACTTCAATCAGTTCAGGTTCAATGGGTGCATTCGCTGCCGTTAAAATTTTCATGGTGGCCGCCATGATTTCAGGACCAATTCCATCACCATATGCAATTGTAATAGGTGTTTTGAGTGACATGTTTATTTCCTCGTCGTTATTTATTATTTAATGGGCTTGTTCAAGATGTGTATCAGGCATAATTTCTGTGAGGATTCGTTCCATGCGCATGGAGCGTGAACCTTTTATCAGAATGGTGACATCTTGAGTTAAATGAGGTTGCAGTGCAGCGGCTAATTCTTTGTATTCTGTAAAATGTTTTGCGTTTATCCCAAACGCGTCGGTGGTATGTGCAGATAAATTACCAAGTGTAAAAAGATAATCTATACCCGCAGTACGTATTTTATCACCCGATGTTTGATGTAATTGTTCAGCATTTGTGCCTAATTCTTTCATGTCGCCTAGTACCATAATTTTAGTGCCAGAGAAAGCGGCTAAGGTATTAATTGCAGCCTGTAATGAAAAAGGATTGGCATTGTAAGTGTCATTAATAATATGTGTGCCGTGAGGTAAAACATAAGATTGCATACGACCGGGTGCAGATGCCACGTGTTCCAAGCCTTGTTTGATTGCAACTAAATCAATATCAAGAGCGAGTGTTGCGGCAGTTGCGGCAAGGGCATTCATGACATTGTGTGTGCCTAGTAAAGGTAATGTCACATTTATTTTACCTTTGGGTGTTTGTAATTCTATAAGCTGATTTTCTTTAATAATCGCGGTGACATCGGATGTGTTCTTTAAACCAAAACTTAAACAGCGATGATTGCCTATTAAACCATGCCAATAGCTAAAATGAGCGTCGTCACTATTGAGAATAGCAACGCCTTGTTCTTGTAATCCTTGGAATATTTCACCTTTTGCGCGAGCCACACCTGCTATATCATGCAAGCCTTCTAAATGAGCTTCCGCCGCATTGTTAATCACGGCGACTTGTGGTTTTGTTAAATGCGTTAAATAAGCAATTTCACCAAAATGGTTCATACCCATTTCGATGACGGCATATTTGTGTTCATCATTTAAACGTAATAAATTAAGTGGCAAGCCGATATTGTTGTTGAGATTGCCTTCGGTCGCTAATACTTGGGTGACATTATTTTGACAGGCTGCGCGCAAAATAGAAGCAATCATGTTTTTTAAGGTGGTTTTGCCATTGCTGCCGGTGACGCCGATGATGGGGAGGGTAAAGCGGTCACGCCAATGGCTGCTTAGTTTGCCTAATGCCTCTAGTGTGTCCGGCACTTGAATTTGTGGAATGGATACATCCAGTGGGTGGTCAACCACGACAGCGCTGGCGCCATTTTTAGCAGCATTTTCAGCGAAATCATGGCCGTCAAATTGTTCGCCTTTGATAGCAATAAATAAGTTGCCGGGGAGCAAGGTGCGGCTATCAATACTTATGCCCTGGAACTCATTGTTTGAATCCATGGGTGGGTTACCCAAAAGTTGGGTGAGTTCAGCTAAGGGCATTTTGATCATGAAACAAGCCTTAAGTTAATGGATAGTGGTTGATTTTAGCATATAATGCGGATCAGTCATTAATCATTTATGTAGGGGTAACTGTCCAGCGAATTTCACTGTCCCAATCGTGCCCGTGCTCTCGTCATTGCGAGCGCGAGCGAAGCAACCTAGTCTTCCAACGCTGCTTTTGTGAACAAATATGCTGCTAATCAGCTCTGGAAAGACTAGGTTGCTTCGCTCGCGCTCGCAATGACGAGGTACGGGCACGTTTAAACCAGATTAATAGGCTAGATCGTTACTATAAGTGGAGTCTCCATGCTACCCCCTCTTATACAAGAAATTCCATATCAAGACCCATTACCGGTCTTTGCCTGTTTTGTACAGGAATCAGGTGCCCTTTTCTTGGACAGTGCCCAGTTACGTGAACAATGCGGTCGATATAGCTTTATTGCCCTCGATCCCTTTATGACATTGCAAAGCAAGAATGGGATGATCACATTCAATGACCAGCAATTCAGCGGCGATCCCTTTGCTGTTTTGGCTGATAATTTAACAAAATTCCCCTTAGCAACTGTAACTGATCTGCCTCCATTCCAAGGAGGCATCGCAGGATTTTTTTCATATGATCTCTATCCGCATCTAGAAAAAATAAACAGCCAACAAATAGATGATATGGATTTTCCTGATCTTGCTCTAGGGTTCTACGATTTGGTGATAGCATTTGATCATGTCGAGTGTAAAGCATGGATTTTTTCGAGCGGCTACCCCCTGCAAGAAAAATCATTACGAGAAACGCGTGCCAAAGAAAGATTAAGTTGGTTGCAGCATAAGCTTACACAAATTTCAGATTTATCTTCAGTGTCTAGTGTGACATTGAATGAAAGCGACATTCACGCTAACTTTACCGCGCAAGATTATCAAGCGGGCGTGCAACGAATGATTGATTACATTTTAGCGGGCGATATTTTTGAAGCTAATCTGACGCAACGTTTTAAAACACGTATGCCTGATGATTTACAGCCATTTGATTTATACCGTCGTTTACGTTTACTGAATCCTGCACCGTTTGCTGCTTATTTACAATTTGACGATACCATACTTGCGTCAGCCTCACCTGAGCGATTTTTAAGATTAACACAAGGCTTCGTTGAAACCCGACCCATTAAAGGAACTCGTCCACGCGGCAAAACGGCGACGGAAGATGCTATGTTGGCGAATGAACTCATGAATAGTGAAAAAGATTATGCTGAAAATATCATGATTGTGGATTTATTACGTAATGATTTGTCGCGTGTGTGTAAAGATCATAGTGTAGTAGTGAACCAATTATGTGGCTTAGAAAGTTATGCAACAGTACATCATTTAGTCTCGAAAATTAGCGGCCAGTTATATGATCATTTGCACGCAGTGGATTTATTACGGGCAACGTTTCCGGGAGGTTCTATTACAGGCGCACCTAAAATCCGCGCCATGGAAATTATTGCAGACTTAGAGCCCACGCGCCGCGGACCTTATTGTGGTAGTATCGGTTATATTGGATTTAATGGTGATATGGATAGTTCGATTGTGATTCGCACGTATGCAATTAAAAATAGGGATATTACTTTTCAAGCAGGTGGCGCTGTGGTGGCTGATTCCAATCCGCGCGCTGAATATGATGAAGCCCTTACTAAAGCAAGTGCGTTGCGCAATGCGTTGATATCCCATGATTTTACTCATTGATAATTATGATTCTTTTGTTTATAACTTGGCTCGATATGTGGGTGAGCTTGGGTATGAGCGTTGCGTGAGGCGTAATGATGATATTTCATTGGATGAGATACGACATTTAAATCCGTCGCATATTATTATTTCTCCGGGGCCGTGCGCACCTTTGCAGGCAGGTATTTCGATGGATGTGATTCGATATTTTGGTGCGTCTATTCCCATTTTAGGGGTGTGTCTTGGGCATCAAGCGATTGCTGCGGCGTATGGGGGTGCTGTGGTGCGAGCGCGAAATCCTATGCATGGTAAGGCGTCGGATATTATTCATGATGAAAAAAATTTGTTTGAGGGGATTAGGAATCCGTTGCGTGTTGCGCGGTATCACTCGTTGATTGTGGATGAGGTGAGTTTGCCTAGTGAATTAGTAGTGACGGCGCGTTGTGATAAAAGAGAAATTATGGGGATACGGCATAAGGAATTTCCGGTTTTTGGGGTGCAGTTTCATCCGGAGTCTGTGTTGACGCAAGAAGGGCATGCTATGCTAAGTAATTTTATTAGTATAACCTCTCTTGAAAGGGGCGTTATTGAAAACATCAGAAAATAGCTCACCCACTGCCGTCATTGCGAGCGGAAAGGGAAGAAGTGTCGCAAGCAATAAGGTGCGTGATTTTCAAGTTACATAAACGGGGCAAGGAATGCGTAAATTATATCTATTATTAATGACCCTCCTACTATCAGCATCTGCTTTAGCCGACCCAGTAGAGCCTATTCATGCTTTGGTACCACCCTTCGACTCTGATTTTTTTAAAGTCTCAAGCTACATAGACGGCTCCTATAACTATCTATCCAGAAGCAATCATTTTACCAGCGGATATAACGATAGATTTAATGACCTAGAACCGAATGGTTTTACCCTGCAACAAGCAGCAGCCACTATTGCCAGACAACCAAAACAAGGGTTAGGTGGTTTACTAAATTTTCTAGCAGGACGAGATGCAAATAATCTTGCACCTTACGGGATGGATATCACAACCGGCATTAAAAATATCGGCTTCGCTTTCACCCAAGCTTATTTACAATACGCTAAATCATCGTTTACGACGATGGGCGGAATGATGGATTCGTTAGCAGGTTATGAAAATTATAATCCTGTTGATGACTTGAATTTTTCCCGTGCGATTATTTCCGGTTATGCTCAGCCAGGTACTTTTTTAGGTTTACGTGAAACCTATTCACCGAATGATGCACTTGCTTTACTTGTAGGTGTTAATGATGGCTGGGATACGATTGAAGATACAGTTCGGCGAGCAACTCTTGAATTAGGCATTATTTATACGTTAAATCCACAATTTTCTTTTAGCATCCAAGGTTATAATGGACAGCAACGCGCAGCCGATGGCGTTACGACGGGCCCTACTGGGATACGAAGCGCAGTCGATATCATCACAACGTATCATGCCACACCAAAATTAGATTATGTCATCAACTATGATTACGGCATTCAAAACAGAGCTTATTTAGCAAGCGGAAATTTAGGTACTGCTGTTTGGCAAGGTGTTGCGGGTTATGTTAATTACACGATTAATGAACGATGGGGCGCATCATTACGTGGCGAAGTTTTTTTAGACCATAATGGTTTTCGCACTGGCGTTCAGCAAACATGGAAAGAAGCGACAATCACTTTAGCCTATCTGCCTATAAAAAAACTGACACTGCACATAGAAACACGTCGAGATTTTTCAAACGTGAGTTCATTTGTGGATAAGAATGGCCATGGTGTTGGTAATAATCTGCAATCATTTGGGTTAGAAGCATTATATGTTTTTTGTTGATTTTGTTTGAATCATTTTAGCTTTATTATTTTCATTTAATAAATTCAAGCTAAATTCCAATGCACGAGCAATACGGTCATTCTCGGGTTTAGAGGCTTCTGTTTTTAATAAGTGGAAATACTGAGACAAGCTGCTGTTTGGATTAGCTGCATCAAGTATTAAATCACCGAATTCTTTGTAGACATGATCACGGTTTTTCCATGTGATGAGTCCGTTGCAAAATTGATTGCTATTTAAAGAGTAGCTATCCTCCGCTCCGTAAAAAGCACTTAAACGTTTTTTTAATTCAGGATCGGTTATTAAATCATAACCAATTTCCCATTCTTTTTCACCGGAGCTTTCTATAACGCCTGAGCAACGAAAGTGAGCTTTCCCCGTAGTGATGAGGCTGTAAAAGCTATTAGCGCCTTCACGAACCTGCGGCCAAACGTTATCGTCTGTATGTGTATAAATAGCATCAAAAATTGTTTTAGGTAATGAGCCAACTGACAGCAGAATAATTTTTTTGGATGGTGATAACTTCTTTTCATGTATTTGTTTGAATAAATTGATGGTTTCAGGCTGGTTAAGATTTGCAATAGAAAATATATTGCTATTGGTGAGTCCAAGTTGCTGAATAGCGGTAGTTGCATTTATCTGACCTGTGGCCAGTGTTAAAAGATACTCTTGATTTTCGTCTGGATAAGTGATTCTAACAGGCCAGTCATTATTGTTAATGATATTATTGATTATCTTTATTTCTTTGTCGTAATCGTTGAATATGGCTAAAATCAGTGGTTTATCATCCTGGCTATTTTGTTGTACGTATCGTGCAGCAGTGATAATTTGTAGTATATTGCCATAATCATCATTTTGTATTATGCCGCGACCATAAATAGGCATAATATTAAAATCTTTATTCATGATCCCATCTATAAAATAGGACAGTGCGGGAAGTTTATTTAATAAAGCAGGGTCATTTTCTACTAATTTTTTTGCGTCAGCAATGTCAACAATTGAGACAGGGGTATAAGAATTATTTATGGTTTTAATAAGGTGAGCATCATCTTGATCTCGTAAGTATACTTTACTTAGCCTGTGTTCGCTTTCATCTGCGGTAACTGGATAAGGACTTATTTGAACAAAGAGTTCTGTGTTATAGAAATTAGCAGCGTTTTGACATTCTAAAGAAGTGGGTGCTGTAAAAGTGTTGTTATCTTTATCGCTTCGACTTGCGCATACATCCTCGTCAATCCCGCCATCAATTGCCAATACTGTGCGTTGAATTTGCTGTGTTTTATATAATGTAATGAATTGGGTTTTTTTTATAAACCTTATATTATGACCCGAAATGGAGGTTGAGTAATCGTCTTCTATGCTTGTTGGTAAGTTGAATAAGGTAATGATTTTCTCTTTGGTTTCAGGGGCGTCATCATAAATAAATTGTATATTGCCAGCATATTTTTTTTGTTCCCAAAGCCAATGTACGATATTGAAACTTGCTGTTTGGTTGCCAAAACCTGGCGCATCTTCTGCAATAATGCGAATAGTGTCTTGTGCTACGATAACGCGTTGTAATGAGTCAGGAGCTCCTTGGGGAAGCGGATCCGCAATACTCTGGGTAATAAATAACAGGCTGAATAGTGCAAAAAAGCACATCAGATATGATTGGCTTAAGATTAAATTCTTTTTTACCATAGCGCTAAACCTTGCCCGAATAATTTATATTGATCAATATATTAACAGATTGAAATTATGATAGAAAGGTTTTATTGCTCAATACTTACGTTAAGGTAAACTTGTTAGAATAGTCGGAATGGAAAGAGTTCAAACAAAACTAATTATCAAAGACTTAGCCAAGAAAATGGGGGCGGGTTCTACAGTGAAGTGCGACACAGTCTTTTCCAGTGCCGTATAAGCATCGCTCGCGCTCGCAATGACGGCGGTAGGGGTGAGCTGTTACTTTATGGATAATTAACTTTCAGTCTTAAATCCTAACCGTTCAAAATGTCCTTCTAATTCATCAATATTATTGAAACGAATTTGAACGTAACCGCCACCTCGATCTTCACAATCTATTTTGACTGCATTACCAATATGATCTGACAGTGCGGTTTCGAGTTGTCTGATATTGGGGTCGCTGTAGGGGCTGTCTTGTAATGGATGCTGTAATTTTTTTGCTTCTTGTTCTACTTTACGCACACTCCAGTTTTTTTGAACGCATTGTTCGGCTAATGCCCTTTGATGTTCGGGTGATAAGCCTGCTAAGATTTTTCCGTGGCCTTCTGTTAACTGACCTGTGCTCAGTAATTCTTGCACGCGTGGGTCGAGTTTCAGTAAACGTAATGCATTCGTGATTGTAGTGCGGGATTTGCCTACAGCGGCGGCCACTTCTTCATGTAAATAGTGAAATTCATCGATCAATCGTTGGTACGCTTCAGCTTCTTCTATAGGGTTTAAATTAGAACGGTTGATGTTTTCAATGATGGCGGCTTGTAGCGCTTGTTCATCTGTGTAATTGCTGACTAAGCAGCTCACCTCTTGTAAGCCTGCTAATTGCGCTGCACGCCAGCGCCGTTCTCCTGCTACGATTTCAAAACGACCGTCTTTGAGGGGTCTCACAATAATAGGTTGTAATAATCCGCCTGTCGTTTGAATAGAGTCAGCGAGTTCTTGTAATTGTGTTGGATCAAAATGACGGCGCGGTTGATATTTGCCACGGACCAATTGATCAACGGATAAGTGTTGTAATAATGGTTTGAGCTTGGCCATTTATCATCCTTTCTAAATAGTAACTATTCCGCGTATTGTTGCTTTTATCGTGCCCGTGCCCGTGCCATAAACCTCGTCATTGCGAGCGTGAGCGAAGCAACCTAGTCTTTTCAACGCTGCTTTTGAGCCTCAATTGTGCTAATCAGCTTTGAAAAGACTAGGTTGTTTCGCTCACGCTCGCAATGACGAGGATTGAGGCACGGGCACGTTCACGATAAAAACAATATCAAT
>DHJK01000086.1 GCA_002404295.1 Legionellales bacterium UBA4722 | reverse complement strand
CCACCCGTCACACCTATGGTCGTTGCACTGCCTAAAGCCACAGTACCGCTCAATGTATTTGTGCCAGTATTAACAAGTGCGCCATTACTACCAACGCCTGATCCATTCAGTGTAAGATTATTTGTAATCGCAGCACCGATTGAATTCACAATACTTAAAGTGGCACCGGATGTGACACTTACATTTCCTGTTCCCAACGCTGCTGCATTACCTGTCGCATTAAGTGTGCCAGTGCTGACCGTAGTACCTGTAGAATAGGTATTAATACCTGACAATGTTAGTGATCCGGAACCTGCTTTTGTTAAACTGTTGGCACCACTGATAATCCCGCTTAATGTTAAGGCATCACTCCCACCCGTCACACCTATGGTCGTTGCACTGCCTAAAGCCACAGTACCGCTCAATGTATTTGTACCAGTATTAACAAGTGCGCCATTACTACCAACGCCTGCTCCATTCAGTGTAAGATTATTTGTAATTGCAGCGCCGATTGAATTCACAATACTTAAAGTGGCACCTGATGTAACACTTACTGCACCCGTGCCCAATGCTGCTGCATTACTCGTAGCATTAAGCGTACCTGCACTGACTGTGGTTCCACCGCTATAGGTGTTATTAGCAGATTGCGTTAACACCCCACTGTTTATTTTAGTTAAACCACCCAAACCACTTAAAACACCGGAAACAGTAATACTTGCTGTATTAGTATCAAATATAATTGAATTACCTGCGTTATTGATACTTCCACCTAAAGTCAATGTTGCACCATTCGTCACGGCTTGAACAGTTCCTCCGCCTGAACCACCAATTGTCATTCCTCGATCAGTTGAGATAGATCCACCTGAATATGATAAAATGCCCGCTAAACTACTGCCCAAAGAAATAATAGCAGCTGACCCTGTGGGGGCACCCAACGAACTATTACTACCCGCATTTGCTAATGTTCCAATACTTAAAGTCCCTGCATTAATTGTAGAAGTACCTGTATACGTATTTGCCGAGTTACCTAAAATCATCGTGCCAGTACCTGATTTTTCAAAACTGCCTGTACCACTTATCACACCACTGTATGTAGTACTGTTATTGTTCGCACCTGTTGTTAAAATGGCAGAACCTAGACTCACATTACCACCCGTCGAACCGCCACCTGCCAATGACCCAATCGTATCGTTAAAATTATTAAGATTGAAAATCGCACTTGCCGCATTTGCTAAAGTCACATCACTACTAGCTGAAATAGCGTTTGCAATTCCTAACTGTAATGTACCGATATTGATTGTAGAAACCCCAGAATAAGTATTAACACCCGATAATATCAACGTACCCGTACCCGTTTTAATCAAACTACCTGACGAACTAATCACACCAGAATCTGTAATATTTCCAGTGTTCGCATTAAATGTGATAGGATTACCATTCGTATTTATATTTCCAGTTAATGTCAACGTTGCACTACCCGATGTTGCTTGAACGGTTCCACCGCCCGCGCCACCAATAGTCATTGCTCTATTTGTTGAAACTGATCCGCCTGTATACGATAAAACACCCGCAGAACTACTGCCTAATCCGATAGTTGCAGAACCACCTGTAGGCGCACCTAAAGAACTATTACTACCACCATTTGCTAATGTCCCTACACTTAAAGTACCTGCATTAATTGTTGTAGAACCCGTATAAGTATTGACTGCACTACTCAATGTTAAAGTACCACTACCCGATTTAACAATTCCACCCGATCCACTCACAACACCTGCGATAGAACTATTTGCAGCAGTAGTATTAACAGTAAGTGTATTAGCACCTAACGTAACACCTTGAAAACTAATCGTGCCACCTGTCACTGAACACACACTACCTAATGTAGCAGCATTACTATAAGTTTGAGCACCTGTTGAACTAACAGTCGTTGTATTAATGGCGATACCTGATGAACCTGAAATTGCAAGACTCTTTAGTGGTGTAATACCTCCAATTGTCGAGCCAAGCGTAACAGTGCCCGTGGATCCAGTAGTAATAATTAAAGCAAAACCACCATTTAATGCTCCATTTAAAATAACACTACCAGCATTGGCAGTCTCGCCTGCGTTCAGTGTTATGCCTTGATTGGTACCGGATAGTGAAATATTTGAGCTGATTGTGATATGGCGATCAGCCTCTAATGTTAATGTTGTTGCAGTTGATCCCCAATTTGTTTGTAATTGATTAGCTGGATCATTAACAGTAATATCGCCATTCTGAAGAGGACTCAGAGCATTGGTCGTGATCACTCTAACATTAGCGCTATTTAACCGAGTACCTAATTCACCTGCATTTAGCACAACACCTAAAGCACCAAGCGCAGTTGGAGTAAATGTACCACCACTAAAGCTAATATTTTGTGTCGCAGCGTCAGTGATAGCAACGTCCGAAGGATCAATTAACCAAACACCATAGTCTCTAATATTTTTTGCTTTTGCATTTATCATTCCAATATGATCAACATCAAGTTTAGGCGCAGAGGTTTCTATGTATCCTCCATGCCCCGATAAGGCACCGCCATGCGCACTAAAATCACCATAGGCAGCAGTGAAATGATCAGATGCTGCTACAATATCTCCTCCACTACCTGCTAATAGAGCATCCGCAAACAATTTTGCACCTGGCGCTATGATTGTTGTATTTTTAGAAGTCAACGCCGCATCTTGTTTTTTTATACCAATAAATATTTTTCCACCGTTTTTCTCACCACTTGCATCAATTTGCGAAGATGAATCAAGATAAATATGATTACCTGAAACTAAGACATTTCCTCCGGATTGATTTACATCTAAACCTGTTGCATCAATTTTCCCAGAAACGTATGATTGATTAAAATGATCACCTTCTAAAATAATAACACCCTTATGCTGCTGAATAGATTTCGCTTGAAGAATACCCTGCATATTAATTGCATTATCTACAACATTCAAAGCAGCTTTTGTGGTAATTGATATCATCCCACCATCAGCAAGTATCTCACCTGTATTTTTTACAGCGTCTTTAATCATATTATTATTTTGATCAACACCTGCTTCATTATTTGGTTTATCAACACTGAAATTTATTAATTGATCGCCATACAAATCAATTGTAATTTTATCCCCTGAAGCAAGCGCTACATTTCCAAATCGAGCTTGTATTAAACCATTATTAATAATATTTGAAGCAAGCAATGAAACAAGTCCATAATCTTCTGCTTTTATTGTGCCATTATTGATAATGGCACCATTGTAATTAGAGGATTTTTGAAAAACATATTTATCTGCTAAAAAATTTTTATCAGTAATGTCCCGGGTTGAACAAATTATCCCGCCTACATCAACATGAGCACCTGGCCCAAAAAAAATGCCGGCTTGATTTACAAGAATAATTTTACCAGTTGCAGAAAGTTGTCCATAAATTTGTGACACACCATGAGTAGGGTCAACACGATTCAAGGCAACACCACCAGCTGGTTGTTGAAAGTGTGTTGTTTCATTCGAACTAATATTAAATGAATGCCATTCAATAATTGCTTTATCTGTTGTTTGGCTAACCTCTAATGTATTAGGTGATTGAGAAATTATTTGTACGTTTCCTGCGGAAACTTTATCAATATCTGGATTGCAAAGTGCGCGTGTTGTAATGCATGCAATACAAATATACAAAATAGATTGTCGCGCTATTTTTTTGTTAGCCAGAAAACATGAAATTAATTTGAGATCTATCTCGAAAAAATTCCTTCCTAAATACTAGGTAGAACTAAATGACTTATAGCCAATGCCTCAGTCATTTCTCCTTTGCCGAAGAAAGACCAAGGCAAAAGTATAACAATATCAGGTTGTTGCGAGACATTCTAATAAAAAATGTCGATTAATTGATGCTGTTGATTGACTCAATTAAATAGTGTTTTATTAGTTATTAATTTGAACATAAATAGGCTGTTAATGACAGTATTTCTACTAAATGTCGGACCTTGATCGCGTACAAATTTTCATGCCTGAAAAGCTGGGAATCTCTATAAGCCAATATTATCGTGATCGAAACTATCGAGACGGATACCCTTGCATTACAAAAATAAAAAGGCTATATTAACTCCTCGAAATTAACAAAGCCGATTTAATAAACAACTTGCGGGCTTAAAACAGCTAAAGCGGAGATAAACATGCAAAATTCTACGATTAAAATCAGATATACCTATCAAGTCATATTAACATTAATGCCTCACTCAAAAATAACAGACTAGTCTCAGATAGCCTTACAAACTAACCCTTTGTCAGCATCAAGACGCGGTTTTCATTTTTGTTTATTTTAATAATTCAAACTATTTCTGTATTGTTCAAAACAGAAATATAGCGACTATTTTAAGCGAGGCGTTTCAATGACTTACGCATTTCATCCAGATACTATTTTAGATTTACAAACAGCATTTTCCGACTTTGATGTATATCGTGAAAATCCTCGTAAAAATTCCTTTCGAAGCTGGGATTATCTTTTTTTAAAATTTAAAAATCCTGTCATTCTTAATTCAAAAACACCCGATAATTTACAAATTGATTTAGTAGATGTCATCTTTGCAGGCGATGATGCGTTATCTAAAAAATTTAAACTACATTTTGGTGAAGACACTCAACTAGAAATGGGTTTACGATGGATAGGATCGTCCGGTTCAGAAAGAATCATTAAAGCAACTGGATTTGCTATGAGACTTTCTTACCCATATCATTCTCCATCAACACTGAAGCGAGAAACTATTATTGATCTTTTAGTCAAAGCAGATTTTTTAAAACCAACTGATCTCAGTTTAGCTCATTTAAATGAAAAAAATTTCTCATTAACTACAGTGAATAACACAAGTAATAATTGCTGTTTTTTCAATAAAAGGCCACTTTCAATGACTTCAATGAGCCATACAAAACAGTATCTTCTCAGCCATATTACTTCAGTAAAACCTAAATATCGTCGTGATGGCGAAACAGGAATGAATCCTGTATATCAAGCCATTGATACGATGGCATATCCTCTCAAGCTAGATCAAAAAATGATTTGGCTATTACGTTCAGATGGCACTATCGCCGTTGGCAGCAAAAATGCTTATTGGATTTCTTTTGGAGAAGATTCATTAGCAAATTTAGTTCCTGAAAATTTACATCGGCATATTAATTGGGATGACAGAGCGGGTCATCCTTCACTTGCAATACCCGAAATGGATTACGATGGCTCAGCACTTTACGGTGGCTATATTTGTCAAAAAGAAAATCATTTACAAGTCTTTACCTCATCTGGTCGATATTATCGAGATGACTTGACGATTGAAAATAAAAAATTATTAGAAGCGTATGTTGCATTTCAATTGCAACAAAGTTATGGCGAACAGGATATTATTATTTATGAAGGGCCTTATAAAGATTTTTATGAGTTATCGCTCTTTTTTGCCAATCAACCATTTCCACCGACTATCACTGAACGTCTCTACACAACGGCAACTATTAAAGAGACTCTAGCTTCAATTCCAAAAAATTATGCATTATATAATGACAATGCATTTTATAATTACCTTGAAGCCTTGAGAGAAGGTGAGGATAAAAATATTGAGCGGTATTGGAGCTCAAACAATCTTAAAAATCATTCATTGATGGCTGGAAAATCATAAAAAATGCCAATAGCCCCTAAGTTTTTGTAACAGCTCACCCTACCCTCGTCATTGCGACTTAAAGCAAAGCGTGGGGGAAGCATTGTCGGCGGGGGCTTGAGCTATTACAAATTTTTAAGTGGCTGATGGCATCATTGATGGTGTTCTATCCTTTGAAACATCGGATGTGTGTGGTGATACTTCCACTTTCTTAGCTTTCTGAGCTATTCTTTTCGAATAAAAGCTTATTTTTTGCAGTGACGATAATTTATCGAATTTATCGGGGTGAACATCAATTGGTTTATCGCTCCCACTAGATTGTTTTTTTTGATAATAATCAGATCCTTTCGCTACAGGAAAACTGGCACACCAAAACATTATCTTACTAAGATACATAAGACTATGAGCTGCTGCTACAACCCCTGAAGTAGCTGCAGCTCCATAAAATGCCATCGCCACAACGATGGTAGCAATACATGCGGTCGTTAATATCAAACTAGCAAGTAACATTATTTTAGCTATCTTTTTAAGTGTTTCTTGTTCTTGGCGAACCTCTGCCTTAACCCATATTTCTTTTGCTTTTTGATCTAATTCGTTTACTGCATTTGTATTAAAAGGATCTTCAGTAAAACGTATAAAGTAGGGTAAGAGCTTCACCCAATCTGCTTGGTCTGCAGCAGCCGTATTATTTATAGCTTGCTGTGTGAGTTCTTTAACTTCCTTTATTATTTCTTCAAAGTCCTTTGTAATAATTCCTTTTATTTTGTCGTCCATTTTCAATCCGTCAAATGCTTCATGTAATAAAGCCTGATTTGCTGAGAATATATTAAATTTATTATCCGCCACTTTAGATTTACTCAACTCTAACAGGCAATTTTGAGTTAATGACAAATCTTTTCTATTAACGAGAGCAGCGTTTACAGTCTCAGCATGACTAAACGATTGACGACAAGCACCCTCGCCTACTTTCATTGCATTAAAAAATGCAAAAATTCCTACTATTTTACTAATCATTACAATCGCTAATTCAAAGCCCACACTTAATCCAGAACCATGAGTGAGAGCCAGCAGCGAAAAACTCATCGGAAATATTGTTAAAATGATAACACCGATCACACCGAGTATGGCTGCTCTATGTTGCATTATTTCTTGTGATAGGGAGGCATCCACCGTTAGCAATACATCTGCGGTGTATATGGTCAGTAGATTTGATAAATGCACATCGCCAGGAGATTGCTTAACTTTATTTGTTAACTGAACTAAGAAGTGAAGCTTTTTCCATTCTGCCAATTCTTTTTTTATTTTTTCTTTTGTTTTAAACGCTGTTAAATAACTGTCTACTCGCTCATTCAAAGGAGGATGTTGTTGTAGTACCGATTCGATTCGTAGTTCATTTATTATTTGCAAAATTTGTTTCTTGCATTCTGAAATAGCCTTTTTCTCGCTTTCTTCTTTTATCGCTTTGTCTCGCAAGATTATTGGTATTGCACGCCTTAGAGCGATATTATCAGCAATATTATAATGAGAATGCGACATGACTACCCCTTAACTGATCAAATAAAAAACAGTTTAACATTTTTTATACATTTGTCAACCTGTTTTAGCCTGATTACCAACTAAGCTATGAATAATAATCATTTAAAACAAGGGGTTAGGATTTCCGACGCTCTTGCCAATTCTGTAATAACACATAAAAGGCAGGAACAAACACGACCGCCAAACAAGTGGATGCGAGCATCCCAGAACACACTGCGATTCCGATTGATCGCCTTGCATTAGCGCCCGCCCCTGTCGCAAAAACCAATGGCATCACACCTAAAATAAACGCAAATGAGGTCATAATAATTGGCCTAAAACGAGTTTTAGCACCAAATACAGCAGCTTCAGTAATTGATTTTCCATGGATCTCACGATGCTCTCTCGCAACTTCAACAATTAAAATTGCATTTTTTGCAGCAAGTGCAATCAATAATAGAATTCCTATCTGAGTATACATATTATTTGCGATACCTAAAGCAAACAAAGCTAACACTGTGCCTAACAAAGCTAGTGGTACAGAAAATAGAATAGATAGTGGTGTCACCCAATTTTCGTATTGTCCAGCTAATATTAAATAGACCAATACAAGCGACAAAATAAAAATATAATAACTCATATTACCTGCAATTTTTTCTTGGTACGCTGTACTCGTCCACTCATAAGAAAGACCGGAAGGTAAAAAATGATTCGATAACGTTTCTAATGTGTTAATCGATTGACCCGAACTATAACCCGTTCCTGATACACCATAAATATTACTAGATGGATATAAATTATAAAGTGAAATAATAGAAGGTCCAATCATCGGACTCACATCTGTTAATGTGCCTATAGGTACCATTTCCCCTGATTGATTTTTTACATAGAAATGCCGAAGATCCTCAATGGTCATTCGTGATGGTGCATCCGCTTGCACATATACTTGAAATACTTGGCCAAACTTAGTGAACAAATTAACGTAACTCGATCCCAAATATGTTTGCAATGTCTCCGTGGCATCGCCGACAGTGACGCCTAATGATTCAGCTTTATTTCTGTTTATAGGTGCCGAAAGCTGCGGTGCCTCTGCACGAAATGATGTCATCAATCGTTGTAACTCTGGTTGTTTATTACCATATTGGATAAGTTGATCTGTTGCATGCTGCAGCTTTGTATAGTCAAAAGTACCATCTGTTAATTCAACTTGCATTTGAAATCCACCCGATGTCCCTAATCCTTGAATAGGTGGCGGCACCATCACCAACACTTTTGCAGATAGCGTATGCGAAGCGATGTTATTTAATTTAGTGTAGAGAGCCAATAAATCTTCTTTTTTACCCCGAACACTCCAATCATTAAACATAACATATAAAACACCTGCATTTGCAAGGCTAGTATTATTATCCAGAACAGACACACCATTAATGGCAATGACGTCTTTAATACCACCTATCTTTTCTATTTGTTGGCTCAAATCTTTGAGAGTGGCTGATGTGCGATTTAAATTAGCACCATCAGGCAATAATACATTCATAATAATATAACCCTGATCTTCTACTGGAATAAATCCAGTGGGAATTCGGCTTAATCCAACTAATGCCAAAATCACCACGAATGCTCCTACAATACAAACTGACTTGGAATGATGAACAAGTACATCTATCAAATGAACGTAACGTGATTCTATCGTAAAAAATATTTTATCGAATCCTTTATAAAAAAAGTTTTTTTCTTTATTGGGATCAATAGGTTTTAACCATAACGCACATTGCGTTGGCTTTAATGTCATTGCGTTAATCGCTGAAATAAAGGCTGTTGCTGCTATTACTAATGCAAATTGTGCATACATCGCGCCAGTTAATCCTGGCATAAACCCAGCCGGGACAAACACTGCCATTAAAACTAATGTGATACCTATAATAGGACCCATTAACTCCTTCATGGCAATAATTGCTGATTCTTTGGGACTTGTTCCTTTTTCGATATGTTGAGTGACACCTTCTACAATCACAATCGCATCATCAACAACAATACCAATCGCTAACACTAAAGCAAATAAAGTTAATAGATTGATAGAATACCCGAGTAACAACATCGCAAAAAAAGCACCAATAATTGTGACTGGCACCGTTGTCGCCGGAACAAGTGTAGCACGAAAGTTTTGCAAAAATACCATAATAACCAGCAAGACTAAAATACCTGCTTCAAATAATGTTTTATAAACTTCATGCACTGACGCATTTACAAAAACGGTAGTATCAAATGGAACATGGTACTCCATACCTGGTGGAAATTTCTTTGCCATTTTTTCTACGCATTGACGTACTTCTTTTGCAACATCTAATGCATTAGCGCCTGGTAATTGATAAATACCGATTGCAGCAGTGGGTTTATTATTAAGTGTCGCTAATTGATTATAATTAGCAGATCCTAACTCCACTCGACCGACATCGCGTATACGCACAATTCTAGCACTGGAACTACCATTCGCTGTTTCATTCGGTTGAGTAGCATCACTTTTAATAATGATATTAGCAAACTCATCGATATTGGTTAGCTGACCTGGTACGTTCACTGTCAATTGATAAGGCACAGAACCTGCAGTGGGCGGCGCTCCAACTTGACCTGCTGAAACTGCTTTATTTTGCTTTCTGATTGCATTCAACACATCGCTTGGATTAAGTGAATACGCTAGCATTTTTTGAGGATCTAGCCAGATACGCATTGCATACGAGCCTGAACCGAAAATAGTTACATTTCCAACACCGGGAAGACGTGCAAGCTCATCTTGCATATTGATCACAGCATAGTTATTCAGAAATAAACCGTCATATTCATTATTTTTAGACGTGAGTGTAATAAATTGCAAAATCGCTGTTGATTTTTGTTGGACCACTACACCTTGTTGCTGCACCGGCTCTGGCAATTGTGCCATAGCTGCTTGAACACGATTTTGAACTAACACTTGTGCAAAATTGAGATCCGTACCAATTGCAAAAGTGACAACCAATGTATAGCTTCCACTATTTGAACTCGTGGATTGCATATATATCATGTTTTCAACACCATTGACCTGTTGCTCAATGGGTAATGCTACTGTGCTAATCAATGTTTTTGCATCTGCACCCGGATAAGTCGTGGTCACTTGAATCGTGGGAGGCACGATAGCAGGGTATTGTGTAACAGGTAAGAAATAAATTGCAACTAACCCTAGTAGTACAAGCAATATGGCAATCACGTTGGCCAACACGGGCCTTTCAATAAAAAATTTTGAAATCATTTATTGTTGGCCTCTGTCTTATTTATTACTTCCACTTGATTACCGGGAATTGCATTTTGTATTCCGTCTACAACCACTTGATCGTCATTACCCAGTCCTTTCAATATTCCTTGTTTACCTTGAAATCTAGGCCCTAAGGTCACACGTTTTAGCAGTACTTTATTATTGTTATTAACTGTTAAGAGATAAGGACCTATTTGATCGTAGAGTATGCAGGTGTCAGGCACTGTTAACTGTGCTGTAGGTCGTGTAATTGCAATCCGTACATTCACAAATAAACCTGGCACAAACATTTTGTCTTTATTCTCTAATATTGCACGTAACTCCATAGTGCCCGTGGACGCATTTAATCCTGTATTGACAAAATCTAACGTTGCGTGATAGTTAAATTCATTATTATTTTGCAAAGCCACATCCACAGGCACTCGACTCAAATCAGAAGGTTTAAATCCAACAGCACGAGCCGCTTCGCGCAACTTAATTAAATCCAGTTCGTTTAAATTGAAATAAACATACAATGGAGTAATTTGTTCAATAGTCGCTAAATTAGTGGCTGTCCCATTACCCACTAAATTACCGATAGAAACTAAATGACGCCCGATGCGTCCATCAAATGGCGCTGCTACATGGGTATAACCATATGTGATTTCAGCTTGTTTTTCATTTGCTTCTTCTTTTTGAACTTGAGCTGCTGATGCTTCAATTTTAGTTTGCCATTTTTCTACATTGTTTAATGAAGTCGCATTTTCCTTATACATTCTTTTTTGCCGCGCATATTCTGATAAAGAATATACATAATCAGCTTTTGCAATAGTGACAGATGCCTTGGCTGCTATTAACTGTTCCATATAAGGTTCTGGTTGAATCACAAATAATTCTGAATTTTTATTAACATAGGTACCATCAGTGAATTCAATTGCATTAAGGTAACCTTCAACACGCGCGACTAAATTAACAGAATTATAAGCAACCGTAGTACCTGTTTGTGTGACATATTCAACTAACTTAGTGATTTTTGGTTTTTCAACTTTCACCATTGGCAATGGTAATTCAGTAACATGATGAGCCGTAAAGTGGCGTGCAACAAAATAAAATAATAGCAAAATAAGTAAGAATATTCCTATTGATTTTATCCAATCTGCATGTATGTCAAATTTCATACGGCTACCATACTGGTGAATAGAGTTGATGGGTTTTTTGCGACTCGGTTTGCGGCGGCAAATGATTGGGTGTTTTTAATATTGTTCCCCAATTAGTGCGAGCAGCCATTTCTACTTTTGTATTGTCTGGCACAATATCATTACCATAACGAATTTCCCAACCACCGCCTAATGATCTATACAACTCCACTAATGCATTAGGTGCATTCCCTTCAGCATTAATCAATGATGTTTGCACACGCAACTGTTGTTGCTCAGCATTCAGAACCGGCGTAAAATCTGTTTCACCTTCTTTATAACGCGTCATAGTAATTTGTAATGTTTTAATCGCTGCTTTATCAGATTTGGTTAAGTAAGCTATTGTTTTTTTCGCTTGAATAAAATTAGTAATATTGTCTTGAACTTCTCCCTGCGCTTTAAGAACAAGATTAATATAATTAAATAGCGATTGTTGAAATGCTGCATCCTGCACACGCACAGCGTTTGTGATTTGGCCGTAATTTAATATAGGTAAACTAAATGCTGGACCTGCAGTAATCGAGCGACTAGACCAATTTAAAATATCAGAAATAGAGGAACTACCAATATTATTGGAGGTTAACACAAAAGTACCTGCTAAAGAAAAGGCAGGATAGAGATTTGCTTTAATTGCACCTATCGATTCTGATTGCGCGATGGCCTGCATACGAGCTTCACTAATATCAGGTCGTCTTGCTAGAATTTCTTTTGGAATACTCACACCCACCGTACTAGGTGACTTAGGAATACCCTGCGTTGATATTAATAGCGCATTGATTTTATCAGGCGTGGTACCTAGTAAAAGTGCCAATATATCTTTTTGATGTTGTAAATCAGCAACGAGTGGTGGAAGGGCGGCTTCTGTTTCTGAATATTCAGTTTGAGCTTGTTCCACATCTACAAGACTTGTTTGTCCTGCGTTGAATCGAGAACGTGCAATTTTTAATGCCATTTCTTGAACATGAATATTGGCTTTTGTAATTTTAATTTTAGCCTGATCTGTTTGCAAATGAATGTAGGTGCCACCAATATCAGCAATTAATGTCACTAAGGCATTATCGTATGCAGCAAATGAAGCTAAGAACACTGCGTTATTTGATCGGATAGCACGTCGATACTTTCCCCAAAAATCAAGTTCCCAATTAACAGAAAATCCTAATTCGGCTGTATCAAAGGAGGCGGGCAAGATATCCTGCAACGAACTTTCGCCTATTCTATTATAGGTATAATTGCCCATTAGAGCTTGTTGTTGCGGATACAGCTCGCCTACAGATTGTGCAAGCTGAGCTCTAGCTTGCAGGACACGCACACCTGCACTTTGAAGTGTTAAGTTATTTTGATAACCTTGTTCGATTAATTTTGTTAAAACAGGATCATGGAATGTTTTCCACCAGAGTACGTTTTTATAGGTAGATTGCTTGATTGTGGAGGTATGATTGCTCATCCAGTGATCCATTACCTGCGTTTTGGGTTCCTTATAATCAGGGCCTACCATACATGCGGTTAAACCAAGATAAATAATCAGAGTAAATACATATTTTAAAAATTGCACTCTAACTTCCCTATTCTTGAGTCAGCGCAGGATTTCATAAATCATATCATAGAGTTACTTAGTAATGAAATGAATGTCAGGGTCGTAGTTTCAATATATTTTCTGTCTTTTTTATGACATTTTTCCCTTCTACTTCAGATTTGCCGGCAAGGTATGAACCTATGCAATAGATTAGATAAGGAACAACACCTGTGACTAATATAGCTGTACCTTTAACTAAAGCTAATCCTACGCTATCACGATTTTTGATTAATACGTTAGCGCTGTTACGGTCATTGTAAACTTTTTTAAATTCTATTATATTTTTTGCGTTTTTTCTGGATGCATCATTTAGCTCCGCAAGCAACAAATCAACATTAGTTGCTTTCTCTTTTGAAGAAGATAACCAAATAGGTTTTGAAAAATAATGCAACCCACGAGAATCATTATACTTATCTGAATCTATTAGATGCTTTTTATATGTTTTATATTCAGTACTAAGATTCTGGTGAGTCACATTTACATCATCACTCATAGTCACGAACAGAGTTGCTGGAACAAATGTTTTTAAGTTATCTTCCCAATGAAGTCTAAAGCCACCTTTTTTATATATAACTACATCTAATGGCCTTTTGCCATAGAATATTTCAAATATATCCAATGCATCCTCTTTATTTTGATTTATCATCAGAACATAGGGTTGATTATCTGCCTTTCCGTCTTGATTTAAGAGTGGAATCAATTCGACTCCTTGCTCTCTATCTGGGTCTCTTTTAGAGACTGAAGAAGCAGTAAATTTTTCTTTTACAGATTCATGTTTCAATTCAGGCTCGGGTGCAAATTCATGCTCGGCTACAGATTCAGGCTCAGATGCAGGTTCAGGCTTGGCTACAGAGTCAGGCGCGGATTTAAGATCGGGTACAAGCTCTATCACACTATTTAATGACAGTAATGGCTGATTAACTTCAGATGAACTTATTGTGGACGGAGACAAATATTTATCTTCTACTGGGGTTGCGACGTGTAAAGACATTTCCTGTACTACTGCTGCGTATTCTATAGGAACCATTACAACATTCCGCTTCTCATCTAAAATTGGAGGAGGAGCAGCACTATTCGATACAGCAATCTCTGTCCATTTAGCTAACATGTCTACGATATTTGCTTGCTGTCGTTTTAGCTTCATTGACAGTCCTGTGGTTTGCATGACTGTATTAACGACAGCCGATTTTGTTGCATCCAGCGCATCTGATAAAAAAGTTATGCCAGTATTGAGATTAGTCGATGATGGAGGGATAGGTACTGGTGTTACTTCTTTCCCAAGCAGCTCTGCCCCGATTGTGAATAAGATCTTCGCTGTTTCAATTAAATCTGGCCAGTAAGTAGAGCTCTCAACTTGACGAGATGCTGATTGATTTTCTCTTGCAATAGCACGCAATTCATCTTGATTAAATGAAAAATTACCTAGATGTCTCACAACTGTCTCACATAGTTTTTTTTGTGTTTCAGCACTAACTAACTCTTTTTTAATCCTTAGCTTAATTTGGCTAGCTATTTCAGTTGCTTGTTGATTTAATACTTCAGTCGCAATGTGTTTAAGTAAAATTGGAGCTATAGCCTCACCTAAAGCAAATGAAATAGACTCTTTAATTGCTTGCTCTGCTGATTTTGAAATAATATCTTTATTTTTTATGCGAATTAAAGAAAATATTGGATTTATGAAATTTGCCGATAAAGAAAAACATGATATAACTTGGTTAAAGCCAATATCTGCAGAGGCGGTCACTGAATCTGTTGATAATCTTAACAATTTATCCACCCCGCTCATAATCAAATCATTAAGTTGGTTTTTAAATTGCAATGTCTTTTCACCAGAATCTTCTGTGTTTACAATAACTGCAAGAAAACAATCATATAAATGTTTACGTGTATCATACGATTCCTTACCCCATGATGCAGATGGAATCGCCCACCATAATTGAAATTCGCTATTTACTAATTTTGTTTTTTTGCAAACCTGCTCGACCATGTTTTTCATCGGGCCTAATGCATTTACTATCTTTGGTAATGATTGTATGAGCTTTAATGCTGTCGCGCCTTTTTGAAGAAGGCCACTTGAGTAACCGCGATCAGATAAAATGGCTTCTTGCCCTAAAAGCTCACCTAGGCTTTCATCAAATTCACCAATTTCTTCGGATTTATCTTCCTGCATTTTGATTGGTAAACCATTTTGACTACAAAACGAGGCTAGCTGGCTTTTACAGCCTTCAATAAAATTTACATCACTTGTACCGTGCCATGTATCTGCAATTTGTTTAATTGCTTGCAATCCTTGATATATCGTCATTGCATCTTCCAAACCTTCGATTGTCGAGGTAAGTTGACCATTACTCTCAATCACTTTACCAGGATACGTTAATTGATAGATTTTACTATAGGCTTTCAAAACTTGATTTAACTGATTTTTAAATTCATCTGGAGAGGAGGTACGCTGTAATTTCATTAATGATGAAACAAATATCCCGGACCAACCCGCTATTTTTAGGCCGGTTGAGTAACTCCACTCACTTTTATTTTCCTCAAGACTGGATTTCATAAAATAACCCTTATGAGTAGTAATACACTCAGTATAGGCCATATAAACCATAATGCTTGATGTGTAAAAATTATATAATAGTAATAGAATGTTATAGTTAGACCATTAAACTGCTTAAGATATTATCCGCAATAATTCTATTCACGTATGTAGTGGGATGTTTTTCATTATAAAATATATAGCCCTTACACGCGGGCATCGCATTTTGAGCTACACAACTCTCACTTATATAACTTAAATTATATTTTTTTGGATTTGAAACAATATTATCAAACCAATTCCATATAGGCACATAATGCAGTACAGGAATTATATATTGTGCTTCATCATGCTGAAATTGTAACTTTTGATTAAAGTCTATTGTCATACGACTTAGACTGCTTTCAAGCTTTTTCTTACCATAAAATATTTTCAATTTCCAACTATTATTAGCACGAACAGCGGGCGTTCTAGACAGATCTGGTAAATTTAAAATATAGATCATCTTAGAGCTAACACCCGCATCCATTAATTTACTCTTTGCTGCATTAATATTATTAACTGTTTGCTGTTCTAAAATACCTAATTCATTTTCAGAAGGCAGAGAAAATCGCTCAATAAATGTTTTTTTATAAATAGAATGACTCATATAAGCCGTATAGTAATTAAGTAAATCATTAGCGCCAGCCCAAATAAAAAATACCGTATTTAAACTCGGCTTAAATCGAACTTGATTTAAATAAATATCAACCTGCTTTTGTAACCCTGGCACACATGTGCTCGTGATACTTCCTGCAGCATCTTTAATGACTCCGGGCCGAGTACAATTCGGATTAAAAAAAGGAAGAGGCGGATCATTCTGTGGCCAATCTGCATTAAAATATTGATTGCTCGTATCTGCACTTGCGTATGCGTAACTGATATTATCACTCAGGGGGTTTAAATTAAAATTGCTGGAGGGATAAACAGGGTTTTTTAATTTTTGGTCTACTAAATAATTTACCCAAATATATTTATGATTCTGATCATTTGGATTTGTAACAGGAGTACCTTGATTATTATTTAATAATATCCATGTGTTATTACCAATATCACTCAGACTATCGCCAAAAAAAATCATATTATTCAAGGTTGGCGAAGTGGCAAAAGCGGTCACTGATGCTAAATTGAGAAATACTACGATAGAAGTAATAATTGTTTTGCATCTCATGAAAAAACGCCTCTTTTGTACTTTTGCATTAATTAGATTGGTGATATTATATTTTAGTATTTCTTTATACACTTTTTTTATACAGCTGTCATGTACTAAAATCTGATAAAATTCGAAAACGAGTTAAACACAGCGGCCAGGCTTGCACAATAAAAGGTTCTGTCGCAATTTTTTTTAATGGCCTCAAAAATGGTGGGCGCATTTTTCCTAAGCGAGACTATGCCGCTAACGCATAAAATTGTTCAAAAGCTGGGATAGTTTCCGCAAGAAAACGAACAACCATTTACTTAACGTTACCAAGCGAAGACAAAATATCTTTTTCTTCCTCTCGCAATGTTAAGATTTCAACGCCTGCCTCAGTGACTAACAGTGTATGCTCCCATTGCGCAGATAAGCGACGATCTGCGGTAACCGCAACGGGCCAATTAATATTTTTGATAAGATTGGATTTTATATTTTTAATCTCTTTTTTACCCTGATTGATCATGGGCTCGATGGTGAATGTCATACCAGCCTGAAGTACCATGCCTTTACCAGATACACCATAATGCATCACTTGAGGATCTTCATGCATTTTCTGACCAATGCCATGACCGCAATATTCACGCACGACAGAATAACCGTGCTTTTCAACGTATGATTGAATAGCATGGCCAATATCACCTAATGTCGCGTTTGGTTTAACTTGTTTAATACCTTCATATAAACATTGCTGGGTCACATCAACTAATCGTTGAGTATGCGTTGCAACTGGTCCAACACAAAAAGTTTTACTACTATCACCAAAATAACCGTCTTTTATCACTGTCACATCAACATTGACAATATCACCTTTTTCCAGGATTTGTGTAGACGATGGCACACCATGGCAAACAACTCGATTAACCGATGTATTGACAGTGTATGGATAGCCATACTGACCTTTGCTTCCGGGAATTGCATTCAGTGTGTCAATAATATAACGTTCGCAAAAGGTATCAATTGCGGCCGTCGTGATACCTGGTTTTATGATAGCACCAACAGCTTCGAGCACTTTAGCCGTTAAACGCCCTGCGACTCTCATTTTTTCAATTTCATCTGGTGTTTTAATAAGATTGGAGCGCGGTTTTTCTGTGGATAACATAAACTATGCCTATAAATTAATGATGCTAACTAGAAGAGTTATATGGGATATTAACAAACATATGGATTCTATAAAAGGAACAAAATGACAATATGCAAAATCTAATATCTACTCATCTCACAAAAAATACAAAACAATAAGATAGGCTAGCTAGCCTATTGAAAAAATTAAACATTGCCTAAATAAACAACACTAGATCATAGAACTAAACAAGATTTATATAAAGACAAACTATTGCATATTGTTGTTTTTTTTTATACAATTGCAAAACGTAAATTAACAGGTTCCCCGTATGCCGTTTGAACCCAGTGAAGAAAAGGATCTTTTACAAACAAAAAACAACTATTTTAAAAGTTACCTCCTGTACCGCGTCACTCCCACGCATTAATAGCTACTTCACCATATTTTTCAATTAAGAAGACTTAAAGCGCTTAGCCTCATTTACCTGTAAGTTAGGTGACACACTTTCAGGTGTAGATTTTAGTAAAATAGGGTTGCGACTGATGCGAATACTTTCTGGATGAATGCCGTGCTTAGGATCGATATGTAATACGGTTGATATTACATTACCAGTCTTGGCGACACGATAATGAATATGCAAATCAAAACCATTAGCGCCATTTTTCTTAAGCTCAGCTAATTCACAAGTCACACGCCCTTTATTCGCCGGACTGTGTGAAACTTGCTGACGAAAACTTGCGACAACTTGGCTAAGATCTTCGGTATTGATTGCTTTTCTGTCTGAACTGCTGAGCTTCAAATCAGAAGAAAGTTTAATCCTATCTTGCGGCTCAATTTTATAGTCAGCGTGAGCATCAAATGCAATAGCATGATGCAGCATTTGCAGGTATTTTACGTTTTTTATACTTGAAGTCATGCCAGCTTTTTGCTCAGCCTCTTGAGCAGGTTGCTCTTGTAATTCTTCTGCTTCATTTTGATTTATCTTTTCTTCTAGCATACTATTTTGCTTATAAGATAAAATAATATCTTTTGACCAGCTATCCGTTAAATCAAACAAATAATTTATATTTGTATTTTTTAACTGATGAATTTCATGACGCGTTTTTTGAAGCTGAAACGAGAGCTCTAGAACGGATCGGTAATTTACAACAGGATCTTGTTCTATCAATTCTAGTGCTTTTATTAGCACAGCCGAAGGGTTATATTTATTCATTTTTTCTAATTCTAATTTAAAATATTTAGCAAGATCAAACAATGCGATCATTTGAGTGTTGATCAAGTCATCACTATGAGCTAATACATCAGTAATCTGTCTTTTTGAAACGAGTAAAGATTTAAGAAAACGATCATTAGAAAGCGTTCGCTTCTTTTCTAAATCATGCTTAATGACGTCTAAAATGGTTTTATTAAGATGAGCATTAATTTGTTGCTTATTAGTTGCAGCAGCAATTTTTTGATCTAAAGAAGCCATACTTGCAACGCGATCAGCTGATCGAAATCTAAATCCAGATGATTGACGATAATTTGATTTTATTTTATTGGAAATTGCAGATCTAACCTCAGCTGAATATTTTTGATCATTTTGTGCTATAGAAACACGCAAAGTTTCCGTTTCTATACCAAAATATTGTTGTTGCTTCATCCTGAGCATGGATGCGGTAAATTGCTGCAAATACGACATGTGCGTGGCCTTGCTGCGAATGAGTTTTTCATGATGCTTATTATGCACCAACAACGCCATCGTTTGCAGTTTTTGATCCTTACTTTCTGCAATGATATTCATCATGGATGCATACGAACGAGTGAGGGTGGCATAATATAAGGGTGATTTCTTTTTTGATGCATCATGCATCGCATCTAGTAAGGCAGATAAAAGTGCTTCACTTTTTGCATAAATATCTGAATCTTTCTTAATTATTTTCCTAGAGTTTGCTGATATATTACGACTTTTCTGATAAGAATCAAAATGTGTTTGTAACAACGCCTTCGTTGCCTTTTGTCGCTTTTCTTTCAACAGAGGCTCGCTTGACTCATCTAGCAAAGTTAAATTTAAAAATACTTGGTCAATATTAATATCTTTTTCTTGCAATGGACGATACCGTGTATCTTCGGGCAAAATGTCTGGCTTAGCCCTAAGATCATTTAATACATTACTTATTTGTGTTTCAGACACATGATATGATTGATATAACGCTTCATTATCCATATCATTTTCAATATATTGAGTGATGATCGCATTCCATTTATTTGCTATTAATAAAATATAGGCATCCTTACAAATAGCCACGCTATTTTCTTCACCTTCATGCGAATAAACTAGCTTATCCCATTCAATATCTGCTTCTTGAATAAACGTTTTTATACTATTCGTCAAACCTTCTTTTAAGACCACCGTGGGTGAAATATCATATAGATTAATAAATTTATCAAAGAATAAATCAGTGACATCGCTTTGAGCTTCTCTTAATTGACGTTGATGTGTTGTGAGCTTTTCTTCTTTGTCTCTAGTCTTTGAAATTTTATCCTCAAGCGTTTTGCCTGGTAGTAATTTTAGCTTATTGACCAGTAATAAAGTATCACCAAAAAAACCTAGTCGATTAGCTCGCCCGACAATTTGTCGAGTAGATCGCTCGGATGATAAAAATGTCTGTAATACAAATAAACCACTTGGGTGATTTTGATTTTCATCTTCCTCCTGTAACCGTGGCTTGAAATCTGTTCCACGCCCTAAAACAGGTGTGGTAATAGTAATCCAACCCGCTACACCTGCACGCGAGGTGACGCTTTTTTGTGATTTATCATATTTCTCATCTGTGTCACGATAGATACGTGTTTCAGTGCCATTAAAAAGCTGCATATTACAATTAGGATATTTTTTTAAGTAAGGTTCAAGATCAGCCGAAAGCATCTCATACATTTTATTTGCCGCTTCTATGTTTTCACAGACTATCAGCATAGGTTGCGGAGGATGCGTTCGCCAAAATCGCCACCCCGGAACTTTGTTACGCATGCGCTTAATCAATTCTTTTTTTACAACATCATTTAAATCAGTATCATTATTAACGAGCTTAGTTAAATCTTTGCGATTATCAGCAGTATGCCTTGGCATTTTTTGCATATTAAAACCAAATTTATTACGATATTCTTTTCGTTCAACAGCAGAACCTAGCGTACCAGTCATACCCCAAACATAACCACCTAATTTTTTAAAGTGATCAATAAAATTTTTGCTGGTACTTGAAACGATAGCACCTGTTTCTGGTGTAATGTCAAATTGATCTCGATTATTTGCATTATTACGTTCTTTTTCCAGTCGAGCATGTAAAAATTGATGCACACCATTACTCCACTGCGCCGAAGTGATTTGATAATCAATAAGAATACGTGCTACAGATGTAGTATATGTATCTTCTTCACTACCTTTTACTTCTTTTTCAATAACAAAATCTTCGTTATTTTTTAATCGACTTGCAGCGACAGCTGAATCTAACCATAGATCAATTGTTTTACGTTTAGGTTCATTGCGTAAATACGCTAATCGTGCGAGTTGTTCGGTAGTTTTCGCTACGCTCTCTAAATGAGTTAAGGCATTCTGTATATCAGCTAAAGCGCTTTGATCAGGGTCTTTAAATCGATCAGACTGTATAAAATCATACAACGCTGAATAAATCCATGCGTCAGAACTAACCCCGCCTACACTGTCTTGCTGCGGCGCAAATCTCGATTTTGTTTTATCATCGAGCGTGGCAAAATCAACTTCATCAATTATGAGTGAATCTGGTTTTTCATTTTCTTTATATTCGCCTTCATACTGCATACGACGATAAAATAACTTAAAATCCTTAAAAGAAGAATAAGCTACACCTTCTTTTACAGCATCTTCAGCTTTAGAAAACTCTGTAATGACTTTCCGACTACTTGGAATGCCTAAATAATTAAAAAAAGCAGCGTTATCGCGTAAATTTTCTTCTGCAAGCTCAGCACTTGATGTGCCTACCGTTACACGCCCACCTTCCATTGAAATAAGCGCTGCAAACATGGCTGCCGTTAATGATTTACCTTCTCCTGTGGCAATTTCAGATAAAACATATTTTCCTTCCTGCATTGAATTCAATACACTCAGTAGTTGCGTAGAATGAGGAAATTTTCCAGTCGCACGGTACATCGACTCACGAGCAACCGCTAAAAATGCTAATCGTGCTTTTAATAATTGTTCAGGTGTGGAACTTTTGTCTTGTATCGTTGCACGATATTGCTTCACAAGATCTTGAATATCTTGAGTCGATAAATCTTTTGCAGAGTAGTGTTGACCATCACGGATTAAAATAGGATGGCTGTGACCTAATGCATTGACCATCGAAAACCATTCGAGCAACGTGTTTCGCTTTGAATGAAGCAATGATCCTTCACCATAAGAATAATCAACAATAGAATCAATCGTATTAATCGCTTTTGAAGTATCAAATTGTTCTTTCACATTACGATTCGTATAAGGATTTCTTTCATGGTTTTTTATGAATTGATCCACATTCATATCTTGACTATTGATTAAGTCAGATAGGCTCAGAAGTGTAGGCACCGGCTTGGCAAGGTAGAGTTGTTCCAATTTTTTCAATGTGATCAAATCAAGTGTAACTAACTTATTTTTCAAGACTATAGACGCTTGATGATCATACTTATTGGGTGGGCTACCCTCTACAATAATAACCAGAGCCGCTCTAATTTTTTCTTGTTGGTCATTTCTCACCTCGGCAGGCGATGACGTTATAAGTTCATTAAATTTTTGAATATCATTTTTAACTAAATTAATTAAATGCTCGAAAACGGCTTGTTGTTGAGCATGGTTTAAAACTTCGCTCATCGCTAGCCATCTTGAAATATGCTGTATATTTGCATAGGTTGTCGCTAAACTTCCGGCATCTCGAGCAACGCTTTCTTTCACTAACGATATCAAAGAACGAGCTATTTTGGGATATTTTTCTGCTTGCTCGACAAGAGTGTCGGTAATAGTGAGACCTTGATTAGCTCCATCAACGGCGATTGATAAAAGTATTTCTTTTTCTGTAGCTGTTAAATTTGTTTCGATAATCTTGTGGATGCTATTTATCAAGCTCTGCTGCTTCACTTCATCAAGCTGATGAATGTTTTTCTGATTGATGACAGCATTAAGGTATGCAATTGGAAATTGTCTTTTTTCACTTGAAAATTGATGTAATTCTTGCAATAGATGAGTTACAAACCTTATTGAACTCTTTCCAGACATAATATAGGTAGATTTTTCTAATTCACTCACCAGAGGATCTGCACGATTGGGAGAAAATGCGATTTTATCAATTATACTAGAAAATTCATCTGCTTGATTTTCATACATCTGTACATTTTCCAATGCTAATTTAATATCTTTTGACTCCTGATTCGGATTAAAGATAGTATAAATCAACTTTGATCTAATCGATTTCGAATGATCACTCAAGAAAAGACTGCATGTAATCGATTCAAGCTTATTAATCAGTAATGCATTTAATTCACGAAATATAATACGATCAGTTGCCTTACGAATAAACCTAGGAATTGATTCATATATTTCTAACAGATAACCAAACGGATCTTTTACCAACCTTTCTTCATCTAATTGCATTCCTAATTTGTCTTGCGCAAAATCCTTGATTACTTTGATTGAGTTATCAATATCAAAAGGCAAAGTTTCTGCACGGATTGTTGAATGAAATTGAGATTGAGGAAGCTTCTCTTTTATATAGTCCATACGTTCACTATAGTTTTTTAGTTCAAGCCACTTCGGATCAGTCAATATTTCTTTTAAATCTACTACCGACGGTAATTGAGGCGAGTGAGATACATCAATCATCCCTAGCATATCTATAATCTGATAAAATAATTGAGGATTATCATTTTGCAATATATTCAATACTTGTATAAATTCTAAATTTGATTGCGCATTAAAGTTCTCCTTATTAATGACCGAATAGATGAGCGACAATTTATCTAATGGAACGTTATTTTCTTTCAATTCCAGGCTATCTATAAATTGTTTAGTTGATATCTTGGTGGGATTTTTTTGTAAATTGACAAGCGATAGTAAAAAAGGTTCTTTATATTGACTCGTTAACTTTTTAAGTTTTCCAGTATATTCTTCAATGTTATCATCTGGACTAAGCTCTATTAATGCAGATACAATCGCTGAAGCTTCACTCAATCGCAATGTAGGTTCAATTAATTGCCATTCATTGAGCTTAATTAAAATATAAATTTCTTGAGATTTCGAGATAGAATTCTTTCTCAGCATCTCAACTAATGAATTCATATTACTTTCAATTTCATCTTGATAACCACGACGGTGTGTGGTTGTCCACGCCATTAGAAACAGCGATTGCATATACGCTTCTGGGGTTCTAGAAGACAAAGGATGCAGCAATGGTGCTTTACTGCCAGCAAACTCTTTATAGATTTTCATATCTAAATCTCTACGCTTTCCTAAATCCTTCTCATCATTCATATCTTCAAGCAGTTTTAGATAACGACCCATCACTCCTGCATCACCTAAAATTCTTGTATAAGCATCATAGGGCGCTATATATTGCTGACCTCCAAGATAACGAAAAAAAGGTGTATACATAATGGTTGGTACATTTGCCACGATACTATTTAAACCAACGGGACGCATCGAATTTAATTTTTCAATCGATACCCTATAACTTGTTTCTACTTTCGTGTTCTTAGCACTCTTAACGTTCACATTGTTTAGAAGCCTTCCCAGTTTATCATTTCTTTTCTTATCCTCAATGGTGAAACCCATTTCCACTGTGACTTGAAAAAATCTCTCATAAAGTGATGCGTAAACTGCAGCATCACTGCTCAAGTCTAAAAACTTTAAATGACCAATTTGTTGATTGATATCCCGACTGTTATGCAAGATAGTTAATAATCTATCTAATCCCACTTTCATATTTAACACATCAGAAAATGGAAAAGGTATAGGCAATTCTTTGCCTGGCACAAGCTTTTCGTATTCACTACAAAAATACTCAAACCCTTTATAGAGATCAACTATATCCATAGTACTATCCACATGCTGTGAAAGGAGTCCTTCCCACCATATCTTTTTAGAACCTTGCAAATGAACTATTTTCGATATCACATCTGATACTTCACCTGTAATGTAAGGCATCCAGCTTTCAGATGCATTTAGCACTTTATTTTTAAATACGAGGCGCTGGTCAAGATTTAATTGCGCGACATTATTTAACAATACTTCAATACCTACGCACCCTTCATGATAAAGAATTGAAAATAATTTTTTACTGTCCCCATCATCGAACAATTCAAGTATACTATTGTATTTTTTAATCAACTTGTCCGCATAAATTTTATCTTCACCTTGCATCAATTGAAGAAACCTTTGCTTTGATGGTTTATTTTCAGAACCCCAAAATGAATAATCAGGACCTTGATTGAGATTAAATTGTCTAGCATCACCCATAAAATCTTCTTTCTTTTCATAGTCAGGTATTTTTATTGTCAGTAGTGTTTTGTTTTTGGGATCTAATGGTCTAGTTGGGCTATAATCAAGGACTAACTCACCTTTTGCCGTTTTCTGTAAGTAAAATCCACGGGGAAGATTCTCTAGCTGTAATCCATACGCAAAAAGCGTATTAAATTTTACTAAAACGGTAAGCGCTGCAGGGGTGCACCTTTTGACACTATATTTTAGATCAAGATGACCGCTATTATTCGTCCATGAATTCCATATCGCTTGAGTTGCTATTTCAATCTCTGAAGGATCGGTAACTTTAATTAAGTCGCTTGTGCTTGAACGTAAGTATCTACGCTGTTCTTCGTCTAATTGTTTTAAAATATCTGCTTTTTCGCCTCTGATTATTTTTTTAAATACATCGAAGCTTATTGTACGATTCTCATCGATTACACCATCTGGAAACGTGGTTGTTTGTTGTTGCTGTTGTTGCTGTTGTTGCTGTTGTTGTTGCTGTTGTTGCTGTTGTTGCTGTTGTTGCTGTACTTGCATCTGCAAAGCCCCTACACCCTTTCCTAACTTTGAAGCCCGCACATTACCTCTTTTTTTCTTATATCCAGCCACCTGTTCCTTTATTTCAACGTGAGAATGGCTTTTTGTTATTAATCTTTTCTCTTTTCTAGCTTGTCTCCTATTCTCAGAAACCGCATTATCCATTTGCATCATAAGTTCTTTTATCGCAATATTTTTAGATCTCTCTTGAAATTTGATATACGTTGTGATATTAAGAGATTTAATTTGAATTAATAATAAGCCTATGTCAATATTCTCTACATTGATATTCAGCTTTAGAATTTCAAGCGGACTTCCAACTAACGAAGGAACCAGTTCTTCAGTAAATACTTTAACTTCGTTTGCATTTAATGACACATTTGAATCTATATATAATTCAATAAATGGAAAGTCTTGCGCATGCCTTGCTACCATACGCAACTTTTCACTCATACCGATTTTATTTTCTTCCAGCGTATTAAAATCGGCATTAATGACAAATCGATGAAGCTGAGGATGATTCTGAAAATAATTTTTATTTTGAGACAAATCGTCTAAGCATCTTTCAAAAAAACTGTCCCCCATGTCAAATAGAGCTTGATTAAACTCGTTTGCATACTTATAAGAATCTTCTTTTAACATAAATGTCGGCTTATTTAAATAATATCTTTTTTCGCGGATATTCGTATTGTCTTTGACGTGTAACCAAACAGAAATTGCCTCTTGCCATAAATTAGCATCATTTGTTAAATTAATATCTACGATATGATATTTTTCAGCAATAGCGAGAAATCGATTTCTTGCTGCAATTTGCTTAGCCTGTTGAGCAAATGGTTGTATTTTTTCAGAGATTACACCAGGTATTTCGATGTGCGTGAAATGAGAAGTGGCGCTTAACAACGATATAATTTCTTTTTGATCGCTATCAGTTAGATGATCTAATCCTTCTATTATAAGGTTTTTATCCTGCGGCCAAGACGATGCTAATTGCGCAGTAAACGCTGCTATTAAATCTGCACCCGTGAGATTTTTTAAATTTACAACTGCCATAACACACACTCCACGAATATATATTATATATAGAAGTATAGCAGGCAATTCAACAAACATTTATTTCATAATAGACTGATTTGATTGAATATTTAAATCTCCATCGAGTTGCAAAAACATTAGCTGAAGAAGGCGATTGTTACTATAATAAAAAACAATCTAATGAATATTATTCCATATTATTTACATGTAGTTAACATATCACCATTATGCAGCTAACAAAAAGGTGAAATCAATTAAAC
>DHJK01000201.1:382-15604 GCA_002404295.1 Legionellales bacterium UBA4722 | reverse complement strand
TAAAAACTCAGGTCTATCACGAAAATTTGTGCGGGGTCCGGTTGCGACCAACAGTACAAACCACGCCACTAACTCTAACTTAATTCAAAATATAAATCTTTCCATTGTGGATTCATACGCTCAATAGCACTGATTTTGTACTGCCTTTTCCATTTTTTTATAACTTTTTCACGTGAAATTGCATCGTAGATGCTATTAAAATGCTCATAATACACTAACATTTTTACATTATATTTTTTCGTGAAACCATCTATTAATTCCATTTTATGTTCATCTATTCGACGAATTAAGTTATTAGTTACGCCGACGTAGAATACGCTGTTTTGTGACTGAGTTAAAATATAAACATAATAATTATGATTACGCATGTTGGTGTCTCCTTGGTTTGGTTTATTACAATAAAGAAGTTTCTACTTGAGGTTGCAACCGGACCCCGCACAAATTTTCGTGATAGATCTGAGTTTTTATCTGGCTCGGTGGACGAAAATTTTGCGGGGAGACAGTTCGGGGGTTCGCGATAGATCTGAGTTTTTATCTGGCTCGGTGGATGAAAATTTTGCGGGGAGACAGTTCGGGGGTTCGCGATAGATCTGAGTTTTTATTTGGCTCGGTGGATGAAAATTTTGCGGGGAGACAGTTCGGGGGGTCGCGATAGATCTGAGTTTTTATCTGGCTCGGTGGACGAAAATTTTGCGGGGAGACAGTTAAGGGGTAGGGATAGGTCTGCGTCTTTATCTAGCTCGATGGTAGTAATAGCAGAAATGGCAGAAAATACTAGCTTTCTTTTGCATAAGATATACTATACACGGTAGCATTTAAAGGTAAATAATCATGTCTACTCCCGCATCACAAAAACATAAAAGCTTCTTCGTTGCAGCAGCACCTTTGTTTCTTGTACTTTTTATAGATAGCATGGGGCTTGGGCTTGTTTTTCCTATTTTAAATGCATTAGTGATTGATCCACATGCTCACTTTATATCAAGCAATTTAAGTTCTAACGCTCGCAATCTTCTTTTTGGATTCACGATTAGTATTTATATGTTTTGCTGGTTTTTTGGAGCTGCTTTTCTGGGAGACTTATCTGATCAGATAGGCAGGAAAAAATCTTTAATGATTTGTTTGGTGGGTGCATGCGGAGGTTATCTTGCATCAGCGTTGGCTGTTGTTATTAATAGCTACCTCTTATTATTAATAGGTCGAATCATTGCAGGATTCACAGCGGGCAGTCAATCCATTGCGCAGGCTGCTATTGTTGATATTAGCGAACCTGAACATAAAGCACGGAATTTGGGGTTGATTTTATTTTTCTCGTCGCTTGGATTTATTGTAGGGCCCATGATTGGTGGAATACTTTCCACTTCTGCTATATTGCCTTGGTTTAACTATGCCGTGCCGTTTTATTTTGCTGCATTGATTTCTTTAGTGAATGCTGCGCTCTTAGGATGGATATTCAAAGAAACATTTTTACGTACCAAAAAACTTCATCTTAAACTGCACTATGCTTTACAAATTTTTGCGGACGCCTTTAAAAATGAAAAAATCAAAGATCTTTCTATTATCATGTTAGTACTCATCTTCGGATGGAGTGGTATTTATTCTTTCATATCAATGTATTTGTTAGAAGTATATCAATTCAGCTCATTACAAACTGGTTTCTATATGGGTTTAATGGGAGTTGGATTTGGCATAGGAACATTACTTGTAGACCCACTAACAAAGCGCTCTTCGCTTAAGCAATGCATGATAGTCTATACTTTTATTGCGGCGGCTGGCACAACTTTAACAATTCTCGCGCCCAGCGTTACCTATATTTGGGTTTATGATGTATTTATTGGTATTGCTATGGCAATTGCGTACTCCACTATATTAACTCTATTCTCCAATCAAGTTGATTCAAGATCACAAGGCTGGGTTATGGGAATTACGGGTGCCGTTATGGCGTTTGCATTTGGCTTAAATGGATTGCTCACCGGCATATTGGCTAATTTCAGCCCTGCTACCCCATTAATCGTAGCCATTATTAGTTTAATATTGTCAGCTATTTTGATGAAGTATTTATTTAATGATAAAATTCCTTTACCTGTAACAGAATAAGGCACACCGCACACGAGGAGAAACCAACATGGTTTATAATGAAACTGCTTATGTATCAAAACCTGTTGATGCAAAGGGCTATGCTGATTATACAAAGGAAGAAGATTCCGTTTGGCATGACCTTATTTCGCGTCAGCAAAAAATTATTATAAATCGTGGCTGTGATGAATATATTCATGGATTAAAACTATTAAATTTACCACAAGACAGAGTACCGCAATGCCATGAAGTCTCAAAAGTATTACAAGAAACAACAGGGTGGGCGTTAGAACCTGTGCCTGCACTTATTCCTTTTGAAAAATTTTTTACACTACTTGCGAATCGACGTTTCCCGGCAGCTACTTTTATTCGCACCAGAGAAGACTTTGATTACATTAAAGAACCTGATCTTTTCCATGAAATTTTTGGTCATTCTCCCATGCTTACCAATCCTGCTTATGCGCAATATGCAGAACATTATGGCAAGCTAGGCTTAAGCGCCACACCTGCAGAACGCGTCAAACTTGCCCGGTTATTTTGGTTTACTGTAGAGTTCGGTTTAATTGAAACCCCGGCAGGCATACGTGCTTATGGCGGTGGCATTCTTTCGTCCATTGAAGAAACGGTCTACTCCATAGAAAGCACAATACCTGAGCGCAGACCCTTTGATGTCATTGATGCTTTGCTTACCCCATACCGCATAGATATTAAGCAGCCCATTTATTTTGTTATTAAAAACTTCAACCAATTATTTGAACTAGCTGAAACGGACTTGATGGCGCTCGTCCGAAAAACAAATAATTTACACGACCACGTCCCTCCTCATCCCTGCTGATCATTATGGAAAAAGTGGACGTTATTATTATTGGCGCTGGTGCCGCAGGATTAATGTGTGGGATTGAAGCTGGCAAACGTCAGCGCAAAGTGCTTGTACTGGATCATGCCAATAAAGCAGGTAAAAAAATTCTAATGTCAGGCGGGGGTCGTTGTAATTTTACTAATTACCACGTCAACCCCAGTCATTTTATTTCGCATAACCCCCATTTTTGCAAATCCGCTTTAAGTCGCTATACGCCCTACGATTTCATTGAACTAGTCAAACGCCATCAAATTCCTTTTCATGAAAAAACGCTTGGGCAATTATTTTGCGATAATAAATCACAGGATATTCTTAATTTATTATTGGCCGAGTGCCACACAGCAGGTGCTGAAATTCGCTTAAATACTAAAATAGAAACGATGACTCAATTAAGCGATAATCATTTTAAAATCAATACAAGCCGTGGGGATTTTCATTGCCAATCACTGGTTATTGCAAGCGGTGGATTATCTATTCCAACAATGGGAGCAAGCCCATTTGCCTACAAAGTGGCGGAACTATTTAACATACAAGTATGGCCAACCCGAGCTGGATTAGTTCCATTAACGTTGCATCCTGAAGATAAAGAAAAATTATCTACTTTATCGGGCATTGGCATCGATTGTCTAGTGAGCAATAAGCACCAACAATTTCGTGAAAGCATTCTATTTACTCATCGCGGCTTGAGTGGTCCGGCTATTTTACAACTTTCTTCTTATTGGCAACCAGGGGAGGAAATTGAGATAAATATGCTTCCTGAATTAGATGTCATTGACTATTTAAAACAGCAAGAACCTCAAAAGCGATTAAAAACGATTTTGACGGAAAAATTACCGAAAAGGGTGATTGAAATATTCTTAGATCCTTTCATGGCTGAGAAAAAATTATCTTCACTATCACAACAAGAACTCGCAGATATTGCTGCGCAATTTAATGCGTGGTCAATTAAACCCAATGGCACGGAAGGATATCGTACGGCTGAGGTGACACTGGGCGGGATAGACTGTGACGCGCTATCATCGAAGACAATGGAAGCGAATACGGTGAGTGGATTATATTTTATTGGCGAAGCAGTGGATGTGACGGGTTGGTTAGGTGGATTCAATTTTCAATGGGCTTGGTCATCGGGGTGGGCGGCAGGACAAATTGTTTAGACATTCGCTATAGCTCTATAGCCAGCCATAGCGCATTAAGTTCATTAAATCAAGCTGTTGGCGTTTGCTTGACATCCATTCCTTGCTTGTGTAAAATAAGCGCACCTTACACCTGTTACAGCTTTAGTTTTAAGCTTAGAAGACATCAAACTATGACTTCCAGATTTTCTTTATTCTATTCATATGATCTACATGGTGTTTATCCGGATAGCAATGGGCACCTTGAAGAATGCGATGATCAAATAAAGGTTGCCGAGGATAAAATAGTAAAACTCAAAGAAAATAAAACAGTTATTGAAGCACAATTAAAAATCAATTTTTATGATGTTATTATCTCCTTAAATAATGAATTATTTCCTTCAGCATCTCAGATGACCGAGACAAAATCAAATCCGAAATTACAAGATAGAATACTAGCTTTGCAGATAAAAAAACTAGGCCATTTTGTACATTACTGCACTATTGTTGGCTCAAAACAAAAACACATTTATCGCGCTTTTTTACAACAATGCAAAGAACAATTAACCCAAACAGAATTTATAGAAACACTTGACACAATTTATGAAGAATTACTAACACTATGCCAAACAATACCATTCAATGAAGTAAAAGAAGATAAGCTCACCCATAGCATCAGTAGAATATGTCCGATCTCGGGTTTACCCATTACTGACAATAGAAAACGCCACTTAACAACCTCTGGCTTTGCAGTATATGAATACTTTTACATGGCATATCTTAGAAAATATAACCAAGATCCTTTTACAGATAAACCCGCGCTTCCCAATGACACATATGGATTCCAAAAAAATCCCTATTGTTATTTTTGGGCAAACTTAGGAAGTAAGTTAAAAAATAATATGCCAGCAATTTTCAGCGGACTGCTCTTTATAGAGTACCTAACACCTGCCTGCGGATATCTAATCGCTGAAGGGTATGGTGATATTAACATTATTGGAGCCATAACAAATTCGAACTGGATGCATTGGATATGGCCTTTACAACAAACGATGTTACAACATTTTTTTGCTATTGCTATTTCGCATTTAATTTTTTCCTGTATTGCAATACTTGCCGTTGGTTTACTCATCAACTTTGGATTAAGTCTTCATCAAGAATACCAAGCACGGACTCATGCTGACGCATATCATGGGAATAAAACGCGTATAAGCGATGCGAGGAAGCAGGATATGGATAAACTAACAACCCACAAGGGAATACAGCTCTATAATGAAATTATCATGGAACATGAGGCAACCAGAGCTAAAAAGCAATCAGCGCCTGCCCTAACCCCACGAACCTCACCTTAATCAAAGTCGTCATTGCTATAAAGGTTACATAATTCGATAACAAGAATTGTCATCTATCATGACCCTCAAACCTGTCGCCCCTGTGTAGGTTGTGGTTATTTCAGCTCGGATAATTATATTATTAATAAAAATAATTCAAGCAAATTGTTTTTAATTCACTCAAACTAATGCATACATTCATAGCAGCACAAAATTCCATTCTATTTCCCATACTTCTCGCATAATATTTAGCAAACTTTCTAGCTTGTAAAATAGAGAATTTTTCATTACCCAGTAATTTATTAAGCCCTTCCACATGCTCTATAAAAATATCACCTATTTCTTTTAATGAAGGTATCACATATTTTTCTTGATGCATCTCAGCCATTAATTTTCGAATTAACCAAGGTTGTCCTACGCCAGCACGCGCTATCATAACACCCGCACAGCCTGTGGCAAACATCGCTTGTAAAGTAGAAACACACGAAATATCTCCATTACCAATCACCGGAATTTTTAGCTCATTTACAAAAAATTCAATTTCATCATAACGACAGGGTGTTTCGTAGTGCTCGGTCCAATGTCGTCCATGCACAACTAGAAAATCAGCGCCTGCTTCACTCACTACACTTGCGACTTCCTGATTAAATTTTTCATCACTATTCGCTTCAACGCGAATTTTAATGGAAACGGGCACCGTCGTATTTTGTTTTAATGCACAAATCAATTTATAGAGTTGCGCGGTATTCGTTAGCAAACTAGAACCTGCTCCTTTGCTGCGTATTTTCTTCACCGGACAACCACAATTTAAGTCAATTAAATCTGCACCGTACCCTGTCACCCTTTTGGTAGCCTCCCCCACTTCATACGGATCACTACCTGACAACTGAAAACTAACAGGTCCCTCACCAGGATCTTTAACTATAAAGCGCTGTTCTGCTAATGCGGCTTGATGGATGAGGGTTTTACAGGAAATCATTTCTGTACATGAAAAAGCGGGCTGGCTATATCGCCACGTTAATAAACGAAAAGGCGCGCAGCTAATACCCGCTAACGGGCCTTGGATAATGTTGACTGGAAATGATTTATTACCTAGTTGTAATGAGTGGATCAATCTACGCTTGCTCCTATAAGTCTTTAATAGTTGTTGCGCGAAGATTAAATAGCAAAATTATCCACAACTCAAGTGAATCTTCTATTCTTAACTACAGATAACTTCGAAAGGACTTCTCTAGCAGAGAGCATGGACATTCTCTGTGCTACCTTAACGTTCTTCACAACTGGCGCACTCGAAAAAACAGGCCTCATAGGAGCCATAGATACACCCTTTAGTAACCTACTTTTCGTATGCTCTAATTTTGATAATGTTGGCGTTACTTTATTGATAACTGCGGCGCTTTTACTTTGCGGGCGAAGCAAGAAAACATCTTCCCATTTATGATGCTTCACAACTGATAATTTCGATAAAATAAGTCTAGCAGAAATCATGGGCATGCCCTGAACCGATCCAACCTTTGCTTTTTCTAACTTAGATATTGTTGGCAAGCTATGAATCACAGCTGTAGGACTTTTTATTCTCTGGCGAGATAACAATACTAGCTTCATTTTATTATTCTCTACAACAAATAATTTTGAAATAATCGCTCTTGCTGAAGGTGCTAATGTTGGAGGCGCTAATTTTTTTAACGTTGACACCATTGGCGCAGTTTTTTCTGCTACTAGTAGTGCTGTCACTTTTGGCAAAACTTCATTGCTTTGATTGGCACTCTCTTTCTCAATAAAATCACTAGAAGTACGCAACGCATTTGCATAACTGCAATAATTATTTTGCACTAACGATGGTGAAATAGGGATGATACTAGTTTCTTTTTCTGCATTCATAGCAAAACTCTCTGCCAGCATGCCTACTGTTTGCATTTTAGATACATTGCCATTCTGCGCTACAAGAAAAGTTGAACGTAATGCTTTTGCTAAAACCTGTATATTCCCAACACCCAAAAAACTGACCGACACTAAAGTTGGATCATCATCAAGGGGATGTTGATAAATCGCCAAAATATAAAGTTGAGCTTTACGCAAAGTCACTAATGCTTGCTGTAGTTCTGATTGGTGTATCACTATAGCACCATTTACAACCGCTTCATTATCTGAGCCCGCAAAAGCTGCCCACGTGTTCACTGCCATTACCTTACTTAATCCTGAATCAGCTTTTTTTATGCCACTACTAAACTGAACCTCATAAACATCATCTTTAAATTGCCCTTTTGCTCCCAACAACATATCTATCCTATGGCCGTTCAGCGTCGTTGCAGGTGAATAAATATTGCCAACTGGAAAATCCCCCCCGCCATTAACTGTCGTTTTTATTTTGGTTAATATTTTCCCGATGGCACTGGCAAGCTGGAGCGCATCACCTTCACCTGTAATTCGCATTACCATCACTCTAGGAGAATCCCAAAGATAAGGATTATTTAAACCTGTTACTTTTAACCCATTCATCAGTGCAACACTCAAGACTGGGTTCACTTGATCTTGTAGTAATACTAAATCGCCGCGGACTAATGCTTGGTCGTCTATTTTTTTAAAAAAGATACTTGAAGAAAGCGCTCTATTTCCGGTGAGCTGCATGCCGCTCATCTGGATTGTTAAATCATCACGTGGAATGAGGAGTGTTAAAGTTTGCTCATTTAAATTAAATTGACCGATTTGTCCTGTCAATTGTTGAATTTTGGCAACGTTAAAATGAGAGGGATCACTGGGTTTTTCGAGCGCATAACAGTTCATTGAGGAAAAAACAAAAGAAGCGATAAGAATCAAATAGCCAGATTTTGCCATTCTTCTTCCCTGTTATGAATATCTATCCCAAAACTATAGGATATCACCTATTATAACGCTCTCTAGTCTTTAAATGCCACTGCGCTGTGTTTATTGCTGAATTTTCCAGCCTGTACGATATTTACAATACATAAACACATATTGATCTGTTCTGGACTTTGCACGATTAGTAATTTGCAAATCCCTGCAAATTGTTCCATTTTTTTTCATAGAGTTAATTGGCATTAAGGTACCACCACTGCCTGTTTTAGGATTTCGCCATACTTCCGTTTTGCCATTTGACTTTGTATTAAGTGCATGTTGAACGCTAACCCCAAACAATGCCCAATCCTGATTGTTAAAATATTGACCCGCTGTATCGTTCATAAAAGCCAAATTGGCGCTTAAAGCAGGCATAGAAAAACTAAAAATGCTGAGAGTCAGTATAGCTGTTCGTAACAGATGTATCAGAATCTTGGTCATAAATGATCTCCTTATCAATTATCGTAAATCCTGAGGAAGCTGCAAAGGCTCCTCAGGATCAACGAGATTACTATTTAAGACAATGGTCGCAATGTAATCACTACACGTCTGTTCATCGAACGGCCGCCCGCTGTATTATTTGATACAAGTGGGTCGCGCTTGCCTCTACCTTCAGTGATTATACGATTAGGAGAGATACCTTGAGACACTAAATAGTCTCCCACGCTCTTCGCGCGGTTTTCGGACAGAACTTGATTATAAGCATCGCCACCCACATTATCGGTATAACCAGTCACAATAATGCTAGTGTTGTTGTACTTCTTCACAACGGTTGCGACTGAGCTCAAGGTTGGGTAAAAGTTTGAGAGAACACTTGCTTGGCCAGTTTGAAATGTCACATCCGAAGCCATAACTAATTGAATTGAATTTCCTTGTTGATGAACTTGAACACCCGTACCTTGCAGAGTATTACGTAGCTCTGTGTTTTCTGTATCCATTGAATTTCCGATTAACCCGCCGCCCAATCCGCCAATCACACCACCAATCAACGCACCCTGGGTACCACCCGCAAGCGCACCTATGACACCACCGCCGATCGCACCAATAGCTGTACCTTTTGTTGCATCGCTGGTTTGTGTTTCTCCTGTATAGGGATTCGTGGAACTACAGCCGCTCAATAATGTTAAGCTGACTGCGATCGATGCAAATAATAATTTTTTTTGACGTGCTATTTTCATGAAACAACCTCTTAAATAATAATTAACTGAGCTTTAAAGTCTATCATATATTTTATATTAAAATGACTATTCGAATATAATCCCAATGACCATAAATTTCGGCTTATCCAAATATTGGCTCACATGATTCAGAGGTCCTATTCCATTAGCTGCCGACAATGCGGCTTGATCAAGCACCTCTGCTCGGCTAGTGTGTAATAATTGCACGTTTGTCACATGTCCATCTGGATAGAGCACAAACCCAATGACTGAGGTTCCTTTTACGTTGAGATCGATAGCTGACTTTGGATAAATAAGATGCTTAGTCAGCGCCTTCCCTAATAAGGTTAGAAGTGGTCTATCGATTTTTTTATCACCAATTAAATGTACAGGTTCTGTTTCGGGTGAGCGGCTGATATCGATAGGACGACTGGTGTTAAATGAAGGACGCGCATGGGTTATCAAGGGTTTTTCAATGCCTAGTTTGGAGGTGGGCACGGGTTTTTGTGGGTCTGTGGTGGGTGTTGGTGGTTTTTCTTGTGGCTTTGTTGAGGGCGAAGGATCTGGCGTAGGTTGTTGTTGCAGGGCGGGAGCGGATTCATCATGTGCAACATAGGATGGGATGAATAATGAAGGCTTGTCTTCTTGTTCGGCTTTAAAAAGTTTGGGTGATGCGAGCCATTCAAATGAAATTCCTGAGAAAAACAGGCAGTGGGCAAACAGGACGAGCCAGAAGCTGTTTCGTTGGATGACTTGGGCTGTTTTAGTTTGCATTTTTTTTGGGGCTTCTTGAGGTGCTTGGAGTCTAGTATGGCATTTGAGGGGTGGTTTTTAAACTTTATTGTTGGTTGGGGTTTATTGGGTGAGGTTTGAGAATTTTGTTGGCTTAGAGCAAGGGATGGGGCAGGGGCTGCGATTCAGTTAAGAGGTCTAGGGGTTAATGCTGGCTCAAAACACAACATCCCTGTCGTTTGTGTTGCCATCCATGGCAACGATTCGCCTGCATTAACCCCTAGACCTCTTAACTAAATCGCAGAGTTATTGCCGGGGATAATAGTGGATATATATTGGGGGCGGTTTTGACGTCTCTTTGTAAGCGCGGAGGCATATTCCTCCGCCGTCGTCATTGCGAACGAAGTGAAGCAATCCAGCTCGAAAGCAATGCTTCAGAAAACTGATCTTAGATACTAAGCTTTGCTTTCGAGCTGGATTGCTTCACTTCGTTCGCAATGACGACAGTGAAAAGTATTGCAGTTAGTCTTGATTAATAACTGCAGAATCAATCAGATGATCTATGATAAACTTGGCGCCACTCATTAGTCATGCGGTCTTATAATAAGCGGGTAAAATGAATATTCAACATAGTACACCTTATGACAATCTTAATCCTGATTTAATACTTAATGCGGTGGAAAGCGTTGGGTTTCTTTGTAATGGTAGTTTGCTTGCGTTGAATAGTTATGAGAATCGGGTTTATCAAGTGGGGATTGAAGAGGCGGCGCCGGTGATTGCGAAATTTTATAGGCCGGAGCGGTGGAGTGATGCGGGGATTTTGGAAGAGCATCAATTTGCGTTGGAGCTGGTGGAGCATGAAATTCCGGTGGTGGCGCCTTGGTGTTCACCTGATCAGCATACATTGCATGAGTATCAGGGGTTTCGTTTTGCGCTTTTTAAACGTTGGGGTGGACGGGCTTTAGAGCTGGATAGTCTTGAACAGTTGGAATGGATGGGGCGTTTTATTGGACGTTTGCATGCGGTGGGTGCTTGCTCGCCTTTTCAGCATCGGCCTCAAATGAATGTGCAATCGTTTGGGCGTAATCCGTATCGGTTTTTAATAGAGCATGATTTTATTCCTGAGTTTTTAAAAGAGAAATATTGCGGTGTTGTTGAATCTGTTTTACAAAAAATAGAAGTGCGATTTCAGCAGGTGGGGAAATTAAATAATATTCGGTTGCATGGTGATATTCATGTGGGCAATGTGTTATGGAGTGATACTGGGCCGCACATTGTGGATTTGGATGATTGTATGATGGGTCCGGCTATTCAGGACATATGGATGTTGCTGTCGGGTGATGAAACGCAGGTGCAGTTACAGCTTGAATATATTTTAAGTGGGTATCGGGAATTTCATGATTTTAATTCGCGCGAGTTACAGTTGATTGAGGCTTTGCGTGCGTTGCGGATGTTGCATTATTCTGCTTGGCTTGCGAAACGGTGGGAGGATCCGGCGTTTCCTATTAGTTTTCCGTGGTTTAATACGTCGCAGTATTGGCAGGAGCAGTTGCAAAATTTGCAGGATCAGAGTGATTTGTTGACGCAGCATCAATAAAAGCACACCTCTGCGACGTCATTGCGACTCAGAGCGCAGCGTGGAGGAAGCAACCTAGTCTTTTCAGAGCTGATTAGAACCATTGAGGTTCAAAAGCAGTGTTGAAAGACTAGGTTGCTTCCTCCACGCTTCGCTCTGAGTCGCAATGACAATGGTGAGATGAGCTGTTATTCACCTTCTTAAACTTAAGCTCATACAGCTAGATCGTTTTAGTGCACGTGCATCAGTATGACTAGACTCTACCATGACAGATCTAGTATTAGTATCAGAACGAGGCTCAACACTATACAAACTATGCACTCGTAAAGTTGATACAGGCATTTTTTCTTCACGTGTTTTAGCCATACCAAACATATTATACAATTTTATTTTACTATCAAATGCATTTTCAATTGCTAAAAGTTCTGCAGGATTAAATTCATAGTTGTTTTTTTTACAAAAAGTTGTAAAGTTTGCACTGATACATTGCTTTAAACTCAGCAAAGCACCTGCAACATTAACCCATTCTTCAGTTGCCATATTACGCTCTATTCTAAACAGCAACTGTATTCGAGACAATTGAAAATATCCGTCAGTAAAATCAATAGATGATGGCATTCTCGCTTCTGAATATTCTAATAGTAATCCATTCCTCCAAGGATCACATATGCCCTTAAAAGTACTTATATCTTCAATCGAACCACTTTTATTACGACCCCATATAACAACATTATGATTTGTATAATATCTTGGTAAAAGATGATTATTTAATTTTACTGTGTAACCTACTTTACAAGGATTCCCGCTCACTTGAACTAATTCAATGCTCTGAGTAATGTTTTGTAATTCTAACAATTCGACGATGACAAGATTTGAATACTGCACGCAACCTGCTAAATGATACGCTCGAGCCAAGACAGCCTCAAACACAGACTGTACAATATTGATTTCCATACCAGTTAATTCATCTTCCTCATATAAATCTGCGAGATGTGATTTTATTACTTGATCTCTCATCGAACGCAAAAAATTAAACTGTTGATCTGTTACCTCACTCATGACTCCTGAATTTGAAGCACTGCTTTTAAATTCTGCTCTTATTTTGTCATAAACTTGTTTCATCTGACTAAACATTTTCATCCCTTAAGATTTTAATTCCAGAAGATTAAAGTATCATTTTAATTAAAACAAACAAATCAACTTTTTAAATACATCCGTATTACTAAATCTCATCTTAAAAAATATGCCTCCGCTTTTTACAAAGAGACGTCAAACATGCCCCTAATACTTATCCACTATTCACTCCGGCAAACCTCTGCGAGTCAGTTAAGAGGGCGAGGGGTTAATGCAGGTGACTCGATGCCATGGATGGCATCACAAACGACAGGGATGTCGTGCTTGGAGCCAGCATTAACCCCTCGTCCTCTTAACTGACTCGCAGCCCCTGCCCCCATCTTTGCTTTTCGCTAACAAAATTCTCATAACTGAAGTTTTTTCACCTATACCAAAAATCCCCCTATCTTTTGATTGCACAACACCCCCATTCTGGTTTAACCTTACGCTCCATTAACAGTCTCTCTCAACTAAAGGTCCATTTGAGACAGAGATGAAGGAGAGATGTCCGAGTGGTTTAAGGAGCACGCCTGGAAAGCGTGTGTACGTGAAAACGTACCGAGGGTTCGAATCCCTCTCTCTCCGCCAGGTTATGGTAACCAGAATTGGTCTCTTCGCGGCGATATGCTATGAACCCCGCCAGGTCCGGAAGGAAGCAACGGTAGTGGCAGATTCGAGCGCCGAAGTCAGGCTGATATTGGTTACCTCCATTTTACGGGGAGTAAGCGAATGAATTATCAAGTGCTTGCACGCAAATGGCGACCCCGCGCTCTCAAAGAAATAGTAGGACAAGAACATGTCTTGCGCATCCTCACCCACGCACTCACCCAGCAACGCTTACATCATGCTTATTTATTTACCGGCACCCGCGGTGTAGGTAAAACCACATTTGCACGCATATTGGCAAAATGCATTAACTGCGAATCCGGCATCACTGCAGAACCTTGCGGCACTTGCCAAAACTGCACCGCCATCGATGCAGGTCGTTTTTTAGACTTAATGGAAATAGATGCGGCCTCCCGCACTAAAGTCGAAGATACACGCGAAGTATTAGACAATGTCCAATACCAACCCACCCAAGGCCGATACAAAGTCTATTTGATTGACGAAGTGCATATGCTATCTACGAGCAGCTTTAATGCATTATTAAAAACATTAGAAGAACCGCCTCCTTATGTGATTTTTTTATTAGCCACCACTGATCCAAAACGATTACCCGTCACTATTCTGTCGCGCTGCTTGCAATTAAATTTAAAACGCATCCCAGTTGAGCAAATTACTCAACATCTTCAACATATTTGCACCAGCGAGAATATAACCCACGAAGCAGATGCACTCCGCTATCTAGCACAAGCAGCCGATGGCAGCTTACGTGATGCACTCAGCCTGCTGGATCAAACCAATGCATTCTGTCATGGCACTATAACAACTACAGAAACACGCCAGATGCTAGGCAGTATTGAGCAAGATACATTATTCCGTCTACTGCACGCACTAGCAGAACAAAACGGTGAACAGTTAATCACTGAAATTACGCAACTTGCTGAATTTGCCGCAGACTTCAATCAAGTATTAGAAGATTTGTTAACGTTATTACACCAATTCACACTCGCGCAAGTGATCGGTCCATCTCTCAATCAACATGAAGAAATAACCCAACTTGCAAAACGCTTCACCCCCGAAGACATTCAACTTTATTACCAAATTGCTCTAATCGGTCGACGTGACTTACCTTTAGCGCCGAATCCTCAACTCGGATTCGAAATGGTTATGTTACGCATGTTAGCATTTAAGCCCACGACTAAAAACACATCCCAAAAAGCATCACCCCCACAAGAAAATATACATCAAGCACAACCCGCTGCAAAATCGCAGCCAAAACCAATCACACAAACGACACAGCAACCCCGTGACTGGGCAGGCATCTTAGCAAAGTTAGAATTAACCGGTATGGCACAAGCTTTAGCCGCAAACTGCACCATGTCATCACTCACAGAAAATCAGTTAGCTTTAACTCTTTCATCACAACATGAGCCTATGCTTAATCAAAAACTACTCGCTAGAATTGAAGAAGCTTTAGTGAAATGTTTTAATAAACCTCTCAAACTTGAAATCAAACTCACTTCCGCAGTAATAGAAACTCCGTCTAAATTACATCACCAAGAGCAAATCACTCGTCAAGCCACAGCAACAAATGCAATTAAGGGAGATAGCGAAATCCAGAAAATAATTAGCATGTTTGGTGCCACTTTAGATGTGGATTCTATTCAAACTGTCTAACCATTCAGTGATTAAGCGATCATCAGTGCACTCCTCGCGAACGCGCCCGCATCGTCATTGTTGTAAATGTTACGTAATTCGTTGACGGCAAGGTTTCTCATAAACCACAACTGTCTCCCCGCTGTCTCCCCGC
>DHJK01000201.1:0-122 GCA_002404295.1 Legionellales bacterium UBA4722 | reverse complement strand
CTGTCTCCCCGCTGTCTCCCCGCAAAATTTTCGTCAACAGCTCTCAATAAAAACACTGCTCACGCACGAAAATTTGTGCGGGGTCTGGTTACGTCTTACAGTACTGCTGGCCGTAACCGGAT
>DHJK01000122.1:394-11431 GCA_002404295.1 Legionellales bacterium UBA4722 | reverse complement strand
TTATGTAATTATATTTTATATGTCGAGAAGAGGTATCAATTTTTTCTATGCCGGTGGAACTTACTCTATAACAAATTTTTTCTTTTTTAATACATGCGATGCTATTTGACAACAAATGAATTTTATCCGCAGGGGAAATATTAGAATTTTCAGCTATCCCATTTGAAAAATACACTATGCTAAAAAGAGCGCTTAATAGCGCAATATTTTTTTTCATATTGACACCTAACTCGTGAGATAAAAAGTTCACAGAGAATGGTACAGTCAGTTGTGTTATATTGCAACAGGTTTATCGGTTATGAGTAAAAGCTAATTAAAATGGATAATAACTCTTTTCTAAGACACATTGATGGAGGATGCTGAAAAGTGACTTTTAATAAATGATTAGCATCCGCAAATCTTGCCACGCGTTGCGTTTATCTCGTGGGTTGAGTAATAAATGAGCCGGATGATAAGTTACAATAAGCGGAATGTTTTGCCTGCCATATGTGTAAGATTTTCCACGGAGTTGTTCTAACGGTGTTTGCGTATTCAGTAGCTGCTGCGCTGCAACCTGTCCAAAAACCAATAATACTTTAGGTTGAATCAAAGCAATCTGTTTAGTTAAAAATGCAGAGCATTGGTTTATTTCTTCTATCAAGGGATCGCGATTATCTGGTAGGCGACATTTTAACAGAGTCGTTATATAGACTGCGCTTCGATCTAATCCGATTGCTCGTAACATTAGATTGAGTAGCTGGCCTGCTTGGCCTGCAAAGGGCTCGCCTTTTTGGTCTTCATAAAAGCCTGGGGCGTCACTAATAATCATAAGGTCAGCATCTGGATTGCCTGCGCCAAAGACAGTTTGCGTGCGGGTTTTATGGAGAGAGCAGGCAGTGCAGTGCGCTGCGGTCGTGCATAAAGAGATCAAATTTTCTGTGGGTTGAGCGTCAGGCAAAGCTGCGGATTGTCTTTGTTGCCAAGATTGGATGCCCATTGCGGTAAGATAGTCGAGTTTAGGGAGTGCCATGGGATTTATTTGCTCAATTTTTAAGACATTCATACTGAAAATGGACGTTGTTAGCGTATAATAACTCACTCAATTAATAAAGGGTCATTTTCCATGACAAAAACGGCGGTCTATCCAGGCACATTCGATCCCATCACGTTGGGCCATGTCGATTTAGTAGGGCGAGCAGCGCGGGTTTTTGACCAAGTGATTGTTGCAGTGGCGGCGAATAAAAATAAAAATCCTTTTTTCACGCTCAAAGAGCGGGTTGAATTGGCGTCGGCTACTTTAGAAAAATTAACGAATGTGAAAGTGGTGGAGTTCGATGGGTTATTAATTGATTTTATGCATGCGAATTCGGCAAATATAATTGTGCGCGGTGTGCGTATGGTTTCTGATTTTGATTATGAGTTTCAATTAGCGGGTATGAATAGGCAATTAGCACCCGATATTGAAAGTTTGTTTTTAATGCCGGCGCAGAATTATAGCTGTATTTCTTCAAGCTTTGTGCGGGAGATTGCTCTTATGCGGGGGGATGTTACACCGTTTGTCCCTGAGCCTGTTGTAGCTGCGTTTAATAAAAAATTGCGAAAATAAATTTATGGCTTTAATGATAACTGATGAATGCATTAACTGTGATGTGTGCGAGCCTGTGTGTCCTAATCAGGCGATCTATCAGGGTGATGTGATTTTTGAAATTGATCCTGTGCGGTGCACGGAGTGTGTGGGTCATTTTAATGAGCCGCAGTGTGTGGCGGTTTGTCCGGTGGATTGTATTCCGGTGGATCCTGAACGTATTGAAACTAAAGAGCAGTTGTTGGAAAAATATGGTAAGTTGACTGGTCATTTGTCAGATTAGAATATCGTGTCCGTCAATGTGATTTTATTTATCTTCGATCATTAATCTGTTATAAGTACCCATTACACCATTTGAGTGATCCTTCACTGCGTTCAGAATGACAGCTTCACATCTTGAAGTATAGATTCTTCGATTGTTTAACTGATAACCACTTACTTATTTGGAGATAAAATTATGCTTTCAAGCGGACTTAAAATAACCCATTCATTTTTTAGCTCTTCAGGAGCTCTTGGAGAAACTGAACAAAAAGCCATTCAAAAGAATCTTCCGAAAGAAATTCTCGATATGATGACAGAACAAAAAGTGGAGTTTATAAAATGCGAACCAGTATCCAGTCGTCAATCCAACGTTTTATATAAGTTAGATGCATCGTGTTTCATTTGGCTGAGAGTCATGGGGAATCACACTGTTTATCTTGATTTATTACAATCTAAAACTGTCTTTGGGGTTGAGCCCGTTAATATGTACACGGTAGAATGGAAAAATGGACATTCTGAAAATCTGAGTTATATGGGGTTTTTAGCAAACCGAAAGTCTAGCGTTTTGTCGCCGAATGTTATACCACAGGATGTCATAGATGCAATCTACGTTGAACGCTTTAGGGAAGTGCTCCTCAATCATTCAGATTCAAATATATCCATGGCTAAAACACTGAAAAAATTTGTTGATGAGGGAAAGATTGATAAATCTTGTCTCGATATGGAATACATTGATAAGTGTTTGGAACCTCTTAAGAGCCCGGGCCCGGCGCAGGGTGAAATTGTACGGCGCTAAGCATCATAAACATTCCGTAATAGCTACCCCTATCGTCGTCATTGCTTCCTCCACGCTTCGCTCTGAGTCGCAATGACAAGTTTTGTTTGGCATAGTTTCGAGGGTATATGTCAGATTACGGTGACTGTGGATTCGCTTAGACAATACAGGTGTTATGTTACATTAAGGAAATAGCTAATTGAATAGCGGCGAATAAACTACCTGCGTTTGCTTCTCCTGTTCCCGAAATATCCAGCGCAGTACCATGATCAACCGAAGTACGAATGATAGGTAGGCCTAGTGTAACATTGACCGCACGATCAAATCCTAGATATTTTACTACCGGTAAAGCTTGGTCATGGTACATCGCAAAAATAGCATCAGCGGATTTTAAATATTTCTCGGTAAAAATAGTATCCGCAGGTAATGGGCCTGTGACATCGATATTTTCTGATCGTAAGATGTTAAGCGCTGGGGCGATGATCTCGATTTCTTCTAGACCCAAATGACCCGATTCTCCTGCATGTGGATTCAATCCGCAGACAAGAATATGAGGGTTATTTTGTGAAAAACGGTTTTGTAACTCGCTATGTAGAAGTCGTAACTGACTGACCAGCAGTTCAATCGTGATTTTTTTCGGCACCTCAGCCAAAGGAATATGAGTCGTTGCTAACGCGACTTTCAATTTATCAACAACAAATAACATCAATGCTTGCTCTGCATTGCAACGCTGCGCCAAAAATTCTGTATGACCACTAAACTGAATTCCTGCATCATTCATTACAGCTTTATGAATAGGCCCTGTGACTAGCGCATGTGCTTTATGCTGTAAACAATAATCCGTTGCTAACTCTAAACTGTTTATCACATATTTTGCATTCTCAGGATTAAGCTGTCCTGCTATGCAAGGCGCTTTTAGTTTTATCGGTATAATTTTTAAAACACCCGGTTGATGCGGCGTTGCAGATTGATTTAAATCAAGAGTCTTCAACTCGATAGGTAATTGTAGTTGCTTAGAGCGCTGTAACAATAAATCAGGATCACAAACAACAATTAATTCTGCGGGCCATTTTTCTTGCGCAATTTGTAAAACAATATCAGGACCAATCCCCGCGGGCTCACCTGGCGTGATAATAATCCGCGGGATTGCTGCCATCATTAGTTTTCCGGATGCATATTGATATAGGATTCACTGCGTAGTTTCATTGTCCAACTTTGCACTGCTTCTTCGTATTTACGTTGATAAAGTAATTCTTGTACTTGTTTGCGCTGTGCATCTTTGCTGCCTTGCATGCCCACACTGCGAATGCCGGCAACACGAATAATATGATAGCCATTCGGTGTCTGGATGGGCCCTGCAATGTCATTTGCTTTCATGGTAACTAATCGATTAGCAAAAGCAGAAGGAATTTCTGGTAACTTACGCCAGCCTAAGTCGCCGCCTTGCAATGCTTTACTGCCGCTTGAGTCGGCAACTGCTGCTTCACTGAAGCTTGCGCCACGGTGTAATTTTGCAAGTACAGCGTCAGCACGTGCTTTTGCTTCAGCTAAATCTTTTACTGTTGGTTTTTCGGGTAATGCAATGAGGATATCTTCTAAATGATATTCTTTGCTGTTATAAGAAAGCCAAGTGGGTGATCGCATGAAATCATTCACTTCTTGTTCTGTAATAGCCATTTTGCCACCAATCATTTGTTGTTCAACACGATTGATTGCCATTTCATTGTGAATTTCTTTGCGATAGGCTTCTTTGCTTAATCCTTGCTGAGCTACTGCCGAATAAAGTTTTTCTGGGGTGATTTTATTTTTTTTAGCAACGGTATCGATTGCTTTAGTGACATCCGCATCTGTGATATGAATGCCTGCTGTATCAGCCATATCCAATTGCAGTTTACGATTGATTAATTGATCCAACACTTGTTTACGTAAAATAGCCGGAGGTGGCGTCGGTGTATGTGTGGCGGTTAATTGCTGTTTGATTTTGCTGATTGCCTCGTCAAGTTCGCTTTGCGTGATCACTGTTTTATTCACGATGACTACAATGTGGTCTAGTGATTGTTCATTAGAGTGAGTTGCTGCAATGGCAGAACCATTCACTAAAATTGCACCACTTAAAACTAAGCTTAATTTTACCCATTTTTTCATTTTAAAAGTCCTGCCCAAAATCGGTTTGATAAGAAATGGCGCCAGTATTCAGCGTTGAACTTGGATCGCCTGTGCCAAAATTCCCTAAGCCTTTTAGGGCAAATTGGATATAGGATTCTGTGTTGTATTTAAGCGTCTTGTTTAAATTAACGTTAGTAAAGATACGACCCGTAAGAAAACGTACAGCCCAACAGCAACTGTCGTATTGTAAACCAAAGAGCAGGTTCTGGAAACTGGTGGTATTGAAATTTTCAGTCCAGCGACCCAATGTGCTCCAGCCATGGGCGATAGGCCAAATGAAGTTGAGGTCGGTTTGGGATAGATTATTAGCGCTACTGCCAACGGGATTAGTCGGTACGAACGCGCCGTCTAGGGCATAGGTGTAACTTAACGTAACGGATCGTTGTGAGTCGGTGCTATAGCCTAAGGTAAGCGTTTCATTTTTCACATTGTTAACATGGGTATCGTAAATAGTACTGGAGGTGAAAGTCCAGTTAGGCGTTAGGTTGTAACTTAAGACGCCCGAAAGAGGTGAGCGGTTGACACGATTATTAGAGTTATCAGAGGATGTGAGTAATGCAGCACAGTTTTGTGTTGAGCCTAAATCATTAGTACAAAGTGTAACGCGTCGGTGTTGAAAGTAATTAATTTGACCTATGCCAGCATAGGCTTTTTGGGTGCCTGATTGTTGATCCATAAAGCGGGTTGCCAAACCTAGAGCGATTTGATTGGCATCGCCAATACGATCCAGACCGCTAAAACGATTATAAGTAAAGAGTTGATCGTACGTTAATGTAGTCAGATCAGTATCAAAGAGCGGTAAGTTATTTTGATTATAGTAAGGGATATAGGTGTAGTACATTTGTGGTTCTAGTGTTTGCGTTAACCCATACTGCCCAATGCTGAAGTTACGTTCAAAGTACATACCAGAGCTAATATCAAAAATAGGTAGAGAGCGGTACGGGCTCACTAGATGATTATTAAAAGTAGCTGGATTCGTATTGGCTGGAATCTGGCCGACTTCATACTGTGTCATCGCAAATTGTAAGCGCGGATTAAAGAAAAAAGCAGGACGGTATACAGGCCAACTGATGGCAGGCTGTACATTGACTCTAGTGCCATATGGATACAATACATCAGCGCCTGGATTTTTGCGAATGACAAAATGCGATAAGTCATTATCAACGGAATAATTTAAACCTGTATTTTGATCAAGATAATTGCCGCCTAGCGTTAATTGCGGAAGACGCGAGTATACATTTTGATAACTTTGGTCCAGCGGATGTAGTGTTTGATAGCCTTGAATATTACCGCGGAATTGCCAAAATTGTCCTTTATAGGTGAGGTCGGCTTGTTGTAATAGTTGGTTAGTGGTGACTTGTGTGAGGCCGTTACTGAAATTGGTTGTGTAGTAATCGTCGCTTACATAATTATAATCGAGAGCGCTTGTCCAATGTTCATTATAATGCGCATCGTTTTGCCAGGAAAAGGCGGTGCGGGTGTTGCTTGCATTTTGCAGACGGTTAAAATTTGCTTGGGTTAACGGGCTTGTAGGCTCTAGAAACTGGTTGATACTCTCTTCTTTTAGAGCAGTAAACAAGTGATCATTAGGTAGTGCTGTAATCTTAATTTTACCCTCAGTCTCTGGTGTGAGGTAACGGAATAAATTAGTGACTTGGATACCGCGTTTAAATAAAAGAGCAGGTGTGAGCATGTCATCGTAATTGGGCGCTAAATTTATATAAAAAGGCGCAGTGATGATTGTTCCAGATTCTGTGGTGTTTGGACGTATTGCAGGCGGTAAAAAACCTGTTTGTCGTCGTGAATCAATGGGGAAATTGAGATAAGGTGTATAAAACACAGGGACACCTTTTACCAGTAGCCTTGCATTGCGTGCATAACCTCTGCCCGTATTTTTATTCAGTTCAATATTGCTGGCCTTTACTTGCCAGGCACTCGTCAAGGGCGGGCAGGTGCTATACGTTGCTTGATTGAAGAGCGATATTTTGGGTTCATTTTGTTCGTATTTTTCTGCAGTTCCCCAGGCGCTTAATTGGTACACTTTGTTTTCATGTTCGATTTGTTTATTGGTGGGGACAATGGGTTTCTGAGTCGACGTTTTGCTGTAAATCGCATTCCGATACAAAATATGATGCAGCGATTTTTGTTTCATTTTTAAATCAACATGACCATAGTCAGCGATGATAAGTTCGTTGGGTTGTCTTAAGACTACATGCCCTATTAAATCTACGGCATTAAGTTTGCCTGTGGTAGGGTCACGATAGAGATACCCTTTGTTTGCAATGATTTGTTGCCCGTCTTGGGTGATGGTAATTTGACCTTGTGAAATAGAAGTGCCGTGGAGCGAAAAAACGATCCCTTGTTGACTGCTGAGTTGGATATGGTTTTTTTCTAATGATGAATCAGCGCCGATAAAGGAGGATTCTAGATAATAGCCACCACAACGACCTATGTCTGTTTGCACCCAGCCTAGTGCTTTTGCCATGGCGGAGGAGGTCAGTGATTGAGCAGGCATGTTGGCAGCCACGCACAAATCATCAGGCGTAGTGGGGGTTGTGGCAAGCGGTATACTCAACCATGCGAGCAAGCTCAGAGCAATCGCGAGCCTTTTTAGAGTGATGTTCAAGACACGCATTGTTTGCCTAGGAGTTCCTGCTTTTTAGAGGTTCACAGTGTAGCGAAAAGGGTGGAGTGATGCTAGGCTGCTGTTGTAATTTGATAAGTGGTTCTTCATAATGGGTTTCTGCGCTTTTAAATAGATCTGCAACGAAAGTTTAGATCTTTTTTAGTCCATACTAGAGAGGTTTTACAATGATTTTAAAAAAAAGTTTAGTGTTATGTGCATTAGCTATAGGTTTTATTAATTCGGCTATGTCGGCAACAGTCTTGCAATGCCCTGTTGGCACTAACCTCCTTGCATGCCAAACCAGTGCCGGCCATCCTGAGGACTGTTATCAATAATTTCATGTGAATTTTAGACTTATTTTAGCCCCCCCCAATCAAACTAGAGGAGCAGTATTGTATTATGCGAAATTATTTCTTGGCGATGTTTTTATCCTTATGCGTTGTTAATGTATTTGCAGGTGACCCTTTAAAGGTCACTGAATGTCCCGGTGCAGCCCAATTTTTTCATGGCAGTCCAGGGAACCCTTGGGTGGTTAGTAACAGCAGTGGGAATTGGATAATCACTTCTGCAGGGCCGGGTGACAATAGTGCGTTAACTTCGATGAATGCGGATGCATCTCTAAAGGTTCATTTAGGAACCTCTGCATATGGGCTAGGAGTTTCAGGGTTGATTTGCACTTATACTTTGAGCGATCAAACTGTTCTAAAGGCTGAAACAACCGCATTAAATGGCCATTGTCCTCCTTCTGAAGAGAGTGGTGCCACTCTGGGAAATTTCTACGAGGATTCAGACAGGCACGTTCATGATTCTCTCTGGAATCAATTTTTTCATAGCACAGTATTTTATACGCCGGCCGTAAGTTGTGATACAAATGTAGCTTATTCTACTTATTGTAATGTGAGTGGAGTGGTAACAGAAAATGTCATCGGTTATCATGATTGTAGAGATTTTATGTAAAACTAGGATAATATGAACGATAGATTGCAATTACTTCACAATTGGTTGCGAGAAAACAGTGATTTAGTTGAGCCTTTTCCGCATGCTTTAACAGCTGATGCGAGCTTTAGACGCTATTTTCGGATTTATCAATCAGAATGTTCTTATATAGCGATGGATGCGCCACCCGACAAAGAAAATTGTGTGCCATATATTGCAATTAGTCGGTCGTTACGTGCTCATGGATTAATGACCCCAGACATCATCGCCGAAGATTTGCAGCAAGGGTTTTTATTATTGACTGATTTTGGCGATGGCTTACTGCTCAATGAGTTAAATGCTGTAAATGTTGAAACTCTTTATGGGCAAGCATTAGATGCGCTAACTCTTTTACAGAGCTGTCCTGTCGTTGCAGGCTGGAATATTCCATTGTTTACCGCTGATTTTATGTATAAAGAATTAAAATTGTTTCAAGATTGGTTTTTAAAAAAACATTTGGCTCTGACGTTATCTGTCACTACTGAACGCATGCTTGATGAATTATTTATTTTTTTAGCAGACACTGCCGCAAGCCAACCGCAAGTCTTTATGCACCGCGATTATCATTCTGCCAATTTAATGGTGTTGCCAAGCGAGCAAATGGGTATTTTAGATTTTCAAGATGCTTTTATTGGGCCTGTGACTTACGATTTAGTTTCTTTGTTGCGAGACTGTTATATTGCATGGCCAGAGGAGCAAGTCACTAAATTAGCGTTGCAATATCGTGACAAATTAAATTTAGCTGTAAGTGATCATGCGTTTTTACGCTGGTTTGATTTGATGGGCTTACAAAGACATCTAAAAGCACTTTTGACTTTTTCACGTAAATATCGCCGTGATGGAAATGCGAATTATTTAAAACATATTCCACGTACATTAAATTATATTATGCTGGAGAGTCAGCGTTATAGTGAATGCCAAGAATTTCATGCTTTTTTACGTGAAACTGTAATGCCGAAACAGCTATCGTTATTGCGAGCGGGAGCGAAGCAACCTAGTTTTTCAACGCTGCTTTAGAGCCCGAATGGTTCTGATCAGCTCACCGTCATTGCGAGCGGGAGCGAAGCAACCTAGTCTTTCAGCGCTGCTTTTGAGCTTGAATGGTTCTAATCAGCTCACAAAAGAATAGGTTGCTTCGCTCCCGCTCGCAATGACGATGACCAGGTAAGCTGTTATATAACCTGAGTTATGGATAAGAATGCTGCTTAATAAGAGGTAATAAATATGCGCGGAATGATTTTAGCAGCAGGTCGCGGTACGCGAATGGGTAGTTTGACGGATGACACACCTAAGCCATTGTTGCGAGTGGGTCAGCATTATTTAATTGAATATTCTATTAGGGCAATGGCTAAAGCGGATATTCGAGAAATAGTCATTAACGTGAGTTACCATCGCGAACAGATTAAAGCAGCATTGGGTAATGGTGATCGTTATGGTGTTGCTATTCAGTATTCTGAAGAAGAAGAAAGGCTTGAAACAGGAGGCGGTATTTTTCAAGCGTTACCGTTATTAGGCGATGCACCTTTTGTAGTATTGAGCAGTGATATTATTTCTGAATATGCGTTAGAGAATTTACCAGAAGAACCTGAAGCATTGGCGCATCTTGTTTTGGTTGATAATCCTGTATTTTATCCGCAAGGTGATTTCTGTTTGGATGGAAAGCAAATATATTGCAGTGGTTCACCTATGCTTACTTTTTCAAATATAGGTGTTTATCGGCACGCATTGTTTTCAGAATGTAAGCCCGGCCATTTTCGTCTAGGTACTTTGTTGACGCAGGCAATCACACGTCAACAGGTGACGGGCGAACATTTCGCAGGGCAATGGTTTAATATCGGCGATGCCGAACAACTTAACGCGGTGCTTGATACCCGCCTCGAATGCCTGCTTTAGAAAAAACGACTTGCCAAAGCTGCGCAGTGCGTGCTCTAAAAGCGCCAGCACAACTGAGTAAATAATAATTCCATAACCGGTAAAACCGATCATCATACTCCGATTTTAATTGCGGCCAATGTCGCTCAAAATTCTGCTGCCAAGCCATCAGTGTTTTATCATAATCAGCACCGAAGTTATGCCAATCTTCCATGACGAATAAACCTTCGGTTGCTTTTGCAATTAAAGAAATAGTGGGTAACACACCATTAGGAAAAATATATTTAGAGATCCATTCGTTAGCAGGGCCGATAAAGTTATCACCAATCGTATGCAATAAAAATAAACCATCATCAGCTAAACAACGATCTACGACACGCATGTAGGTGGAATAATTGGATTCTCCTACATGTTCGAACATTCCTAAAGAACAAATTCGATCAAATTGACCTTCGATATCTCGATAATCTTGTAAGCGAATTTCAATAGGCAATCCTTTGCAATAATCTTTTATATGATCATATTGATTACGTGATATGGTTGCGCCAACGACGCTCACGCCATATTTCTCTGCCGCATATTTTGCTAATGCTCCCCAACCACAGCCTATATCTAATAATCGCATGCCGGGTTTTAGTGATAATTTTTGACAAGTGAGTTCCAGCTTGGCTTGTTGTGCATCTTCTAAGCTGTGAGCATTTTTCCAATAACCGCAGGTGTAATTCATATTGCCATCAAGCATGGCATGAAAGAGTGGGTCACCTAAATCATAATGTTTTTTTCCAACCATCCAAGCGC
>DHJK01000122.1:0-331 GCA_002404295.1 Legionellales bacterium UBA4722 | reverse complement strand
ATTTTAGCCATAATAATTTTAAAAAATAATAACTTGCTTTTTTTGATTTTCTTTTCTAAATTAGCGCATAGTATGTGATCAAAGAATTCATCTAAATGAGCGCAATCCCAGCCGCCTTCTACATAAGATTCGCCAAGCCCCAGCTCCCTTTCATGCAAAACCGCAGCATAAAAATCTTCGTCATGAATTTGTATATCATAGCGTGCGTTGCCGTTGATGGTGATACCTGCAGATTGCAGGAGTTCAGTGACAATATTTTTTGCGGTTGAGTTTTTCATGCTAGCGTCCTGCCAATTGGTATATGAAAACGCGCCCGAGAGGATTCGAACCT
>DHJK01000083.1:17934-20914 GCA_002404295.1 Legionellales bacterium UBA4722 | reverse complement strand
CCTCTATCCTATTAAATGATAGAAGAAAAAAAATATACAAATTGTCAAACAATAAATATTATGGAGTTACTACCATTGTGTCAGATGGGAAAGTGCTCGGTTACGTTGTAACTAAAAAAAAGTATGACTCCATATTCATAGTACCAGTATCATACGATTTATTTTTAATATTAGTGACTGCTATAGGTGCTTTTATTTTCAATTTTGTATTTTTGTTTCTGTCGTTAAAAAATAGACTAGAAAGTAATACTAAGCTACTCCTTGAGTTTGCCTCTGCACATGAAAATACAAGTAATGCTTTGTCAGAAATTAATATTACTGAATATAAGATATTAGCTGAAAAAATTATTGTCAAGAAAGATGAAATTGAAAAACTTCAAAAAGAAAAAGCGTTAGCGGAAACTGCTGCGCACGTGGCTCATGATATTCGTTCGCCCCTAGCTGTTATGGATATTAACCTGCAAATGTTAGAAAAAGATATCCCAAATGAGCAGATGACCATGCTGAAATCTGCAATACAAAGTATTCGAGACATAGCTAACAATCTACTAGAGCGATATAGGAAACAAAACGGTGAGTCAGTTGAAGAGAAAACTAATTTTATGCAAGATAATGGAAATATTCCCCGCCCGCTGTTGCTTCAAAATTTACTAGAGCAAGTTGTTTCTCAAAAGCGACATGAGTGGATGTCGATGCCATTACAATTGATTCTTAGTATTGACAGGAGCGCAATATCTAGTTGGGTAAATATTTCGCCTAATGCTCTTAAACGTGTACTCTCAAATTTATTGAATAATGCTCATGAGGCCATTTTTACCAAGGGCATTATTGAGGTAAAGTTGTGTTTGTTTAATGAAATATTACAGATAAAAATTATTGACAATGGTAGTGGTATTCCTTCCGATAAAATCTTTTCTGTTTTAAATGGTGAAAGCTTAAAGCACGTAGGTAAAGGCCTTGGACTTTCAACTGCGGCAGAGTTAATGTCTACTTTGCATGGAAATATAGCCCTTATTTCAGCAGAAGGCACAGGAACAGAAGTAATACTTTCCCTTCCGCCAGATAATCCGCCAATGTGGCTACCACAAGAGATATCTTTGATTTCGAATGGAACTGTAATAGTTTTGGATGATGATGCCTCTATGCAGGCATTCTGGCAACATAGATTACATGGCTATAATGTTAACCTGAAAATATTCTCGCGTTATGACGATGCTGTAAAATGGTATCAAAATTTGTTAACAAATGAACCTGTTACATTTCTTGTCGATTATGATTTAGCAGAAAATGATAAGAATGGTTTATCGTTTCTTAAGCTAACTGGTAATAAAGCATATGCTTATCTAATTACCAGCCATGCAGAAGAAGTGATAATTCAAAATAATATCCAAGAATTAGGTACATGGTTGATCCCTAAAATATTAGTGAGCGAAATTCCAATTGTTGAAAAATAATTAGTATAATAGCGTGCTTGATATTGATGCTTCTGTCATTATAAAAATTTATGCGGGCTAGTCCTTTAAGTGAATAATATACTCTACAATAACTCCAATAGTATTATATTCACTAGTCATTGGTAAAATATTTAAGCCATGCACAATTGATTTTAAATAAATGTTTCCACCATCTATAATAATCTTTTTTATTGATGGGGGCTCAAGATGTTTTGCCACGATGACATAATCTTCATTTATAGCATCCAATAAGGAATCAACAATAATTAGCCCACCTCTATTGAATAGCTCACTATCATTAGATTTAATATCTAGCGCAAAAGATTTTTCACTCACCTTTTTTTGGGTTGCTATAGTACTGGGTTGAAGGTAAGTTTCTGATGATAAATTTGATAACATATCCCACATAAATTTTGGAACATACGTGGGAAAAACAAAATCGGCAGATTTTGTTGGTATATTGTTGTAGTCAAATGGTAGTTCACCAATAAGTTGACTGACATTTAAGTTAAAATAATGCGCGAGAGCCATTAATGATTCCAGTGTAGGATTTAGATCTGCGCTATAAGTCATCCTCTTGATAGTCGTTGGCGCAACGCCTGTCTTTCTTGCTAATTCGTTAAAGCCTACCTGCTTAGTTTCAATCAGTTTTGTTAGATTGTCTTGCAAGTATTTGAATGGCATTTCTTCAGACATAGTTAGCCACCAACCCATAAAATTGTATTATAACACCGCCTTTTATTTTATAAACATAAACTGACACATAAAGTGGCCTAAAATTTAAGTTATACTAATATCGTCCATATAAGGATCGGTTTCCGTCCATATATGTTGACATATATAAATTAATCGTCCACAATAGGTGATGAAAACATAGTAATTGATTTGAGAATACTAGCTATATAGACGATTTAACCAGGCAATCTTGATATGAAAAAATCCCCTAAAAAACTTGCTGATTTCATTACTGAAGTTCTTGCTCTTGAAGCTGAAAACGAACAAGAAAAGAATCAACTGGCATACATGGCACGTGCGCTAGTGATGGCGACCTTGCCACACAGCAAACCGAATGACGATTATTTTGAGCGTACAAGTGGTCATTACACGTTGTCCATGACAGCCAATCCTCAATTTGGATTACCTTATGGGTCTATTCCACGCATGTTATTAGCATGGATGACAACCTACGCAGTGAATAAAAAATCGCTTGAAATTCCTCTTGGTAATACACTGACTGATTTTTTAAAAAAACTGAATCTATCCCATGGAGGAGGTACGCGCGGAAATGTGACTCGCGTGCGTGACCAAATGATGCGTCTTTTAACGTGTCAAATTTCTTGTGTGTATCGAAATAATAAAGAAGGTGTATGCGAGAGTAATCAATTTAATATTAGTCGCTCGTTCAAGTTTTTATGGAACAAAACAAGTTCAAAAAAGAAAGCCTTTTTGCCTAATTCCACAGTGATTTTGTCACAAGATTTTTTTGATTCATTAATTAATAAATCAATTCCAATTAATTTTAAATC
>DHJK01000083.1:13963-17640 GCA_002404295.1 Legionellales bacterium UBA4722 | reverse complement strand
GATTTTTTTCATTGAAAAAAGAAACAATAATTTCATGGAAAAGTTTAAGCAATCAATTTGGTTCTAGTTACTTGAGTGATGCGAGTGATCAGAGCAGAGGCACACGTAATTTTAAAAGCAAATTTTTGGATGCACTAAAAAAAGTATGGCTTGTTTACCCGACTGCAAATCTATGTCCAGAGCCGAATGGGTTGAGACTTTTCCCGAGTCAAACTCATATTAAATCAGTACAAATAAAAAGCGATTAGGTTGTGGATAACTCAAGTTATCCACGATGAAACGGTAGCGGCAAAGGAAAGTATTTCGATGAAATGGTAGCGGGATTTCGATGAAACGGTAGCGCACTATATATAGAAGCTTGTAATTACTTATAAAAAGAATCTTGTAACTAGATAGTTAAAATTTGTGGATAACTAAGAAACTGATTTCAAGGAGCTAAGAATGTTAGTACTAAGCAGAAAGAAAAATGAGAGTGTCATGATCGACGATCGCATACAAGTAATTGTCTTGGGCACAAAGGGAGAAAATATTATTTTAGGATTTAATGCAGATCGTAGCATTCCTGTTCATCGTGAAGAAGTCTATCTACGAGAGAAATTAGGCAATTCTAAGAGGCAAGGAAATTTAAATACTGAATCGCCAGTAATCACGAACAAAAATACAAAAATTGCTATTAGGTTATAAAAAGACAGAAATGGAATCAGGAAATGAAAACAATTTTGAATATTGGAAATAAAAGAGTAATCCTAAAACGAGAAAACGTTAGGGTTGCAATAATTGATTCGTCAGCTCTTAAAAATTCAGGTAGTGATTCTGAAGTTTGCCATATTCTCCAGATTTTAATTTTACATCTTTCAAATATTTTTAATTATTTGATTAAGGATTTAAATTTATCCTTGTTAAGGCAAACAATCTCATGATCCAAACTGCCTCACAAGAAAAGCAAGAACGTCTACTGGAAAAGCTGAGAAGAGAGCTAGGTCAATCCATTATGCAAGCATTGAAAGACCCATTGATTATCGAGATAATGCTAAACCCAGACGGCATATTATGGTTCGACCATTTAGATAAAGGGATGTTTAGCTTAGGCGAAATTATTGACCCTTTGCGAGCGTATAATATTATTTGTACTGTCGCGTATTTAAGAAACAAAGTGGTGAACGACAAAAATCCTTGTATTGAATGTGCCCTTCCTATCGATGGAAGTCGATTCTCTGGGATGATTCCTGAAGCTGTTTCTCAAGCATGTTTTAATATTCGAAAGCGCGCAACGCATGTTTTCACCCTAGACAATTATATTGAAAAAAATATTATTTCAACAAATCAAGTTGAAAGTTTGCGTAAGGTCATTCATGACAAAAAATCCATCTTAATAGTCGGAGGACCCGGCACGGGAAAAACAACGTTTGCAAATGCGCTTCTTCATGAAATGGTGTTACTAGGATCCCCAGAGCAACGTTTTGTAATAATTGAAGAAACCCCAGAACTACAATGTTCTGCTAAGAATAAATTAGTGATAAAAACAACAGAATCCTTAACATTTGGGAGATCACTACGTCATGCACTAGTTTCTCGTCCTGATAAGATTTGCCTAGGTGAGTGTCGTGGCGCAGAAGTTCTTACTCTTTTGAAAGCATGGAACACAGGTACTCAAGGGGGCCTCTCTACGTTGCATGCAAATAGCGCAGAAGCGGCTCTCATTCGAGTGGCTGAAATGATTGAAGAAAACGCTGGTATACGCGCTCAGCCTAATCTTATTTGTGAAGCTATTGATGTGATCGTATCTATGTCATTTCATAAAGATACGGGGCGTCGTGTTAACGATGTCCTGCGTATCACGGGCTTTAAAGAACCTCATTATCAATTTGAATCCCTTGGCTCATTATAGGAAATACAGTATGAATTTTATTTTTTTTCCCAAGAACATCAAAAGTTATGTAGTAAAAGTAGGGTCTTCACTTGTTTTGACTATGAGTTGCATTCCTAAAGTATTGGCAAGTTCTATGGGAAATACCATGCCATGGGACGGGCCATTATTAACGGTACAAAACGCACTTACAGGTACGACTGCACATACTATTATCGTCATTTGTATTGCAGGGACGGGGATTGCTTTTGCCTGCGGGGAACATGGAGGATTATTTAGAAAGGGTGCTGCAATTATTTTTGGTGGCTCCATTGCGGTGGGAGCTGTTTCTCTTTATTCCACACTTGGTTTTGCAGGAGCACTTATTTAATGATAAGCACATTACGACAATTACCCATCAGACGATCTTTGACCAGGCCTATTCTATTAGGCGGTGGTGAGCGCAAATTGGTCATGATTAACTGTACATTGATAATTTCGCTTATTTTTGGAATCGGTATTAATCAATATACCTTAGGATGTGCGGCTTTTCTTGCAGTCTTCGGACAATGGGCGCTTATTCAAATGGCAAAAGCCGATCCTTTAATGTCACAAATCTATCTAAGGCATATTCAATATCATGATTATTATTTGGCACAGGGTAGTGTGCATGCGGCTGTTTCTGCCATTAAATCCTCTGTTCCTTCTTTATCATCGATAGGATAAATCACGAATGTTTAAAGAGCACCGACGTAAAGCAAAAGGGTTACCTGATCTTCTTAATTATTGCATGATGGCAAATGAAGGTATTGTGCTCATGAAGGATGGCGCTTTTTGTGCAGGGTGGACCTATCGTGGACCCGATTTAAATTCTTCAGATAATAGTGATTTAGCTATTTTATCTGCGAATGTTAACACTATCTTATGTCAACTGGGTGACGGATGGATGGTTCACACGGATATGATTCGTCGCACAAGTGTAGATTATCCAAGAGCCAATGAAAGTTTTTTTCCAGATGCTGTGAGCCGCATGATTGATGAAGAACGTCGATTACAATATCAATCAGAAGGTGCTCATTATGAAAGCACGTATTTCATGATTATCACCTACAAGCCAGCGACAGATATTCAAAATAAGTTTAGAAAGTTATTTATTACCGGACAAGATAAAACAGAGTTAGGGTGGGAAAAAGTACTCCTGTTATTTGAAGAAAAAATCAGCCTCATTGAAAATTCTCTTTCAAGATTTTTAATATTAGAGCGTTTAAACAGTAATGCAATGTTAACACATCTACATACTTGTATTACCGCACTTAATATTCCATTACGAATGCCAAAAATACCCGTGTATTTAGATACAGTTTTAGGCACACAAGATTTTATAGGAGGTTTATATCCAAAGATTGGAAAATACCATATCAGAACAATTGGTTGTACAGGGTTTCCCTTAGAAATAGGGCCAGGATTTTTGAGAATCATGGAAAGGCTTCCACTCTCACTTCGATGGTCAAATCGATTTATTTTGCTAGATCCTGTCACTGCAACTAATGAGCTAAAAAAATATCGACGTAATTGGTTTCAAAAACGACATGGAATGATGGGTATTTTACGTGAAGTGCTTTCTTCACAAGAAGGTTCAGGATTGCAAAATCGAGATGCACTCGATATGAAAGAAGATGCAGAGCTTGCCATTCAAGAAGCACAATCTGGACTTGTGCGATACGGATATTATACCTCTGTGATTGTACTAACTTCAGAAAACTTATCTGAAATTGAAGAAACGACTAAAATTTTGTTAAAAGAATTAGAATCTCGAGGCTTAGTGAGTCAC
>DHJK01000083.1:10742-13844 GCA_002404295.1 Legionellales bacterium UBA4722 | reverse complement strand
GATATTCTTCCTTTAACGAGTGTCTGGCCTGGATTAGAAAATAATCCGTGCCCATATTTTCCTCCTAATAGCCCACCTTTGATGTATGCTGCAACTGAGGGGTCTACGACATTTCGTTTGAATCTTCATGTGAATGATGTGGGGCATACGGCAATTTTTGGACCGACAGGCAGTGGAAAAAGCACATTATTAGCCACTAGTTTGTGCCCAATTTATGCGTTATAAGAATGCGCAACTATTTTGGTTTGATAAAGGATATTCTGCTTATACGCTATGTAAAGCGATGGGCGGTTCTCACTATGACATGATGGGCGAGCAAAAAACATTAGCACTTTATCCACTTGCGGATATTGATCAACCTGCTGAGCTTAAACTGGGCGTGCGGGTATATTGAAGATTGCTTAGAAAGTACCGGTTTTAAAGTTAACTCTTATCACCGAGCAGCACTTCGATCTGGTCTCATCCGTTTAAGCCACACCCAATCACGAACTTTTACAGAGCTGCAAAGTGCTATTCAAGATACTGATCTTCAACAAGCCTTAGAGTTTTTTACGCTCGCGGGAGAAATGGGCGGTATTTTGGATAACGATCATGATGATCTGGGAGAAGGGCGTCTACAAGCTTTTGAAATGGAAAATCTTATCGAAAAAGGTGAAGCACGCTTAAAACCGGTTTTACTCTATTTATTTCACAAAATTGAAAAAAGACTAACAAGTGGTTTCCCAACTCTTATTATTGTGGAGGAAGGTCATCACTTTCTTAAAGGTCGATTTGGCGAAGAGTTGGATACGTGGTTTCTGGAGTTACGGAAAAAAAATGCCAGTGTGATCTTCATCACTCAAGAACTAGAACATGTTTTAGCGTCTAAACACAAACATGTGTTGTTAAACAATACGTTTACTCAAATATTTCTACCTAATCAACGGGCAGATAATGAAATTAATCGTCCACATTATCATGGATTAGGCTTAAGCGATAAGCAGATTGATATTATAAAAACCGCAATCCCTAAGAAAAATTATTATGTGACTTCCCGATTAGGCAATCGTTTAATTGATCTGGGTTTAGGGCCTCTGGCTTTAAGCTTTGTGGGGGTTGATGGAAAAGTAAATCGTGATAAAGCAAATGAACTTATGAGAGAAGAGGGTGAGAAGTGGATTTATCATTGGTTGAATTTCCGGGGATTATTTGAGTGGGCAGAATATTGGCTTTCTCTACATTTAAAATACAGTATACATTGTATAGAAAAAATATTGCTTCAAGACGAGGCTTCCATATGTTGAATAAAAACATGGGGAAAATATGTATTTTATTTCTTGGATTTACTATTGCCACTGCTTCATTTGCAATCGCTGCTTTTGTGCATGACCCGCTTAATTATGTGCAAAATGCCGCTACTGCAGTAAAATCTTCAATCATTGCAGCTAATACTTCGGTTCAAATTGCTAACCAAATTCGAGAACTACAATATGAGGCGGCGGCATTCAAAAATTATGATGGAAATGCTACACAGTGGAGCAATATTTCCCCTTTATTAGTTAAGTTGGGCCAACAAGTAAATCAAGGGCAAGCAATTGGCTACAATATGCAAAATCTTTCACAATCTTTTCAAACCCGTTTTCCGGGTTATAAATCGCAACAAAACTATCCTGCGGCATATCAAAGCTGGTCGCAAACATCTTTAGATACCTTACGAAGTACGTTGGAAGCGGCTGGCATGCAAGCAAATAATTTCACACATGAACAAGCAAACATGGAGCAATTAAAAGTACTCAGTCAGAGCGCAAGTGGTCGAATGCAGGCGGCGCAAGTAGGTAACATGATAGCGAGTGAACAGGTGGGGCAGTTGCAGCAATTAAGACAACTGGTGGTTAACCAAACGAACTCACAAAATATGTATATGGCCTATCAAGTACAAAAAGATCAAGCACAACAGGCTGCAAGCGATCAATTATTATCAAAGCCGACAGATTTTCCTACTTATGGTAGCGGGCACGGATTTGGTCGCACTCATACAAGTTAATTTCATCTATAACATTCTATAAGGAGAAAAAAATGTTTTTTAAACTTAATGCATGCTTAATGACTATATGTATTGGCATTGCCGCGCTTTTTACAGGATGTGATGAAGATCCATTGCAATCTTTGAAAAACGATCAGGTATCAACTCAATTTTCCGAACGATATTGGGATCAGCAGTTTCAATATAAAACTACGCTTTGGCAAAAGGCTTTAGCAGTTTGCAAAGACTCAGCGTATCAAGATAAGCCTAATTGTGAAGGGATACGAGATATCGAAATGTTTAGTGAACCATCAGATTTTCCTACCTATGGCAGTGGGAAAGGGTTTGGCCAGACAACATTACCTTCAGAAAAACAATAATAAGGTCTCAATGATGGCTGTGGAAATATTGACTCATATTACTGAACAATTTCAACAAGCAACACGAAGTTGGCATGCCTATCTTTTCCCTATTGCAAATCACCTATTTGCAACCCTTGCAAGCATTGAAATAGCATGGGCAGGTATTTGGTGGGCAGTTGAAAAAAATGATATGAGTTCGTTATGGGGTGAACTACTTAAAAAAATAATGTCACTTGGAATTTTCTATACAATTTTATTAAATTCTAATAGTTGGATACCCGCAATTATTAATGGTTTTATGCAAATCGGAGAAGGTGCAAGTGGACAAGCTAATCTCTATCCAAGCGACGTATTAGCACAAGGAATAAGTATTTCTACACACATTTTTAATACCTTTCATAATGTGGGTATGTTTTCTTGGGGATTACCTACTTTAGTCGGCGCTATAGCCGGTTTTTTTGTCTTAATTGCTTTTGCAGTTATTGCAGGACTTTTAGTGGTAAGCCTTGTCGAATCTTATATTGTTATTGGTGCCGGTGTCTTAATGTTAGGATTTGCATCAAGTCGCCTCACTTCAAAATTTGCTACTAATTATTTGAGTTATGCCATGAGTGTTGGTGCAAAGCTTTTTATGCTTTATCTCATTTTAGGAATTGGAGGCAATCTTGCTACATCGTGGATTAGTTTATTTGAAAACATGCCAACTGTTAGTGTCGCCCCTTTTTTAGAAATTATGGG
>DHJK01000083.1:3816-10627 GCA_002404295.1 Legionellales bacterium UBA4722 | reverse complement strand
TGATCTCTGGTGCAAGTAATGCAACATTGGGGGGATTTGTTGCAGCAGCTGCAACGATAGGAGCAACTGCTGCGACTGGAGCTATGGGCGCGCGCGTGGTCATGGGTGCTGGGAGCGGAGCACTCGAAACATTAAAGCAAGCGCATACAATAGGACAGTCGATGGGCGGAGGGGCACTTGCAACAGCTGCGGGTGTAGTTGGCGCGGGAGCAAATTTAGGACTGAGTGCAGCAGGAAGTTTAGTAGGCCATCACGCGAGCACAGCTGGTTCCATGGCTAATAAAACAAACGGTATAAAGCAATTTTATCATGAACGTTCAGAAAATAAGGCTAGTAGCGCAAGTGTTGTTCCCCCTACACCTGTGACAAATCCCGCCGTACCTACAACAAATCCCGATAATCAGTTAAAGTAAAGAGGAAATATTATGTCAATTTATACATCATTAGTCGTCAGGCGAATAAAAATACTTATTCATCGAATATTTGAATTGAAGCGACTTACTCACACTCCTAGTGCAGACTTACACGTTGCTGAATCAGAAGCTAAAGAATGTGCAAACCCCTATGTGGCTGCAAGAACCGAATGGAACCATATGTTCGGGGATTTGATTAAAGCCAAATATAATTGGCAGATATTGGCATTTGGATTAATGATTTGTACAGTTGTTTTAATCATTGGATTGATCATTTTATCTTTGCAATCACGCTATGTCCCGTACGTGGTCAAAGTGGATTCATTAGGCAATGCAAATTTTGCAGGTTATTTACAAAAAGATCCGCAAATAAATCCATTAATTGTAAATGGGTTCATTCGACGCTTTATTGTCGAAAGCCGTTCTGTTATCGCGGATTCCGTCGCTGAAAAACAAAGCCTACAATTTGTTTATCAAACTACGCGTGGACAAGCGGTTCAAATTTTAAATCAATTTTATAAAGATCAAAGTCCTTTTGATCGCGCTAAAACGGAAACAGTTGAAGTTAAAATCAACGGTGCAATGCCAAAGTCTGATAAAACTTGGCAGGTAGATTGGACGGAAACCCATCGCACATTGGATGGAGCCCTTATTAGTCAAAATCGTTGGGAAGCTTTAGTCACGGTTACCCACCATTCTTTGAAAAATCCTGATGAAATAAATGTTAATCCCTTAGGTCTTTTTGTAAGTCAACTCAGCTGGACAGAGCAATTGTAGGAGAAATACAATGAAAATTAAAAAACAGATCCAATATACTTTAAATACTATACTACTTTTTACAAGCGCCACAAATTTATTAGGCTGTGCATCATCGCACGCGCCCTCGCTCACGACTGTTCCCCAAAGTAATTTTATTAAAAGTGCTATGCATCCGCCGCAAGAGTTCTCGGCAGAGAGGCCGACCAAAGCTAAATTTTTGAGCGGAGTAAGCCCTGAGGTAAAGAAAGCGTATCTGTATTATGCAAAAACGGGTCATGCACCTTTGATTGAAACAGATAAGTTTCAGCAGTTTCCTTTTGGAGATACACAACCTATTGTAGCCTGTGCACCCCTTAATGTGTGTGATATTGAATTGCAGAAGGGAGAAGTTATTACGGGCGTTAAGCCAGGTGATACGGCGCGGTGGGTATACGATGAAGTCTACAGTGGGGAAGGTCTTAACAGACAACCACATGTTTTATTTAAACCCAAAGATTATAATATCAGTACAAATGTGGTAATTGCCACAACAAACCATACCTATTATTTGGGATTAGTATCCAAATCCAATTCTTACATTCGACAGATTAAATTCTATTATCCAGAAGATATGGAAAAATACTGGGAGACGATCAATCACAAGGCAGACGAAATTGATCAACATCACCAAGAAAAGGTAGTGACAAATATCTCAGGTATTGATCCGACTCAACTGGATGATCATTATACTATTAAGTCCAACAGCTTTTTTTCAGCCCCCGTTTGGAAACCTGTACGTGCCTTAAATGATGGCACCCATGTTTATATCGAAATGCCAGCACAGATACGTGTGACGGATGCTCCAACCTTATACATCATGGACAGCGATGGGAACCAAGCTTTAGTGAATTATCGTGTAAAAGGTAACTATTACATTGTTGACACATTGTTTAAGGAAGCCAGACTGATTTCTGGTGTCGGGAGTAATCAGAATCGGGTAACGATTACCTACAACGGATAACTTAATTAGGGTGAAAGAAATGAGCATGATGATAGGTGAGACACAGAGTCCGACTGCCTTACATAAAGAAGATATAAAAGGTTCTCCCATTCCGCAAGTAGTTAGAATCAATAAGGTTGGGCTTATACTTGTTATTATTATTCTTGCGAGTGTTTTTATTATTGGGTTTTCCTCTATTCCAAATACGCGATCAGTATCAATCGTTGATACGGATCAACCGCAGACGGATGAAATGAATTCCCATGATGAAGATTGGATAAAAAATCAGTCTAACGCAGTACCCGGACGGGGAGCGAAAAGATTATCTCAGGCGGCCCTCACATCTCTTAAAACCCAAGATGAGAGCAGTGTACCCGACTTATCGCAACCGCCATCAATTACAGATGGAGAGGGAGAAAAGCGTCGTCAGCAAGCCTTAATAGCTGCTCTAAACTCTCCCATTTCAGCGCCCGGTATTGATACCCAGGCCACAGGAGAATTAAATACTGTAGCATCACCCACCTCTATTAACACAGATCCTCTAATTCAAAAACTACCTTTAAGTGATGAGCAAGCCGTACGTCTCACTCACGCATTGGAGTCCGGAACCTTAAATAGCGATCAAAATAAGCAACAAGTAAAACAAGAATTTTTGAATAGTTCAACGCATACAACAGATAAAGATTACTTGCAAGAGGAGTTAAAACAGCCCATTAGTCCCTACGAAGTTCAAGCGGGGACATTAATACCCGCGATGTTAATAGGAGGTATAAATAGCGATCTTCCGGGACAAACTAGCGCGCAAGTACGTCAAAATGTTTATGATTCTCCTACCGGACATCATTTGCTTATACCGCAAGGTGCTAAACTGACTATTATTTATGATAGTCAAATTTCTTATGGCCAAAAACGTGTACTCGTCGTTGTTAAACGAATTTTATTTCCCAATGGTAATAGTATGGACTTAGAAGGTATGCCGGGTGTGGATGTTAGTGGATTTAGTGGTCTTCAAGATCAAGTCGATAATCATTATATGAAAATTTTTGGGAGTGCGGCAATGTTAGGAACAATTTCTGCAGGGTTCCAATTGAGTCAGCCGCCCCAAAATAATGCAAACACATACCCCTCAACCAGTCAGGTGTTTGCAGGCGCAATGGGCCAACAAATGGCCCAAGTATCCACTAGTATGATCAATAAAAATCTTGATATTCAACCTACACTGAAGATTGATCCTGGGTATGAGTTCAATATACAAGTGACACACGATATGGTTTTCCCACAGCCTTATACCAATTAATTATTAAAGGAGAAAATGATGCGATTAAAAGCTAAGAATGTAGTAAAGCCAACCAAAACTATCAAAGTAATTTTACCCGGAGAAATATCCTTACTTATAGAACACTATCAACTGTATTATCAATCCGTTTATCAGCAAGAAATTCCCTTGCCGGATTTGCTCGCAGATATGGCAGCGGCATTTTTAAAATCAGATCGAGAGTTTCTTCGCTGGCGAAGGGCGCATGTCGAGGCTTAAAGCTAAATGAAATTAAAATTAACTCCTGCAGAAAAGTATCGCAGCATAATCGGTATTTATATTGTTCTTGTACTATTTTATGGGAGTTTATTTGCAACAGAAATTACTGCAAAAGAACTTTCTTATCAAATTCAACTGGGTAAACCATTGCTTATTATTGGTTATCCCTTTAATAAAATATTTTTTTTGGTTGGACTGGTAATTATTGGATATGAAAGTTGGCGGTATTTCCTTTTAAATAAGCAGCGCCATACAATTGTGCTGGTATTATTATGTTTAGTTGGGTTAACAATGATTTTAGTGGGTATTATGCCGCTTTATCCACCTTTCTCTGTACTTAGCTGGTTTGTCACGTTTAATAATGGTCGCCAAGTGTGGAAGCATACCTGGGGAGGGAATAGCGTCCTGCTTTCATCCTGGCTTGTATCGATAGGGTTAGGATTACATCTGAATCGGATCCAACAGAAAATGAAGTTGCCAAATATTGATACGTATGGCTCAGCACATTTTGCAACCCCCGACGAAGTAGATGCAACCGGGCTTAAAGATTGTAATGAAAATTCAAGTGTATATATGGGTGCTTGGCTACATCCACAGACAGGAATGATTCATTATCTGCGTCATGCGGGTTTAGAGCATGTTTTTGCGTATGCACCCTCCAGAAGCGGAAAGGGAGTAGGGCTTGTTATTCCAACACTATTGAGTTTTTCTGAGAGTAAATTAATAGCAGATTTTAAAGGGGAAAACTTTCTATTAACCGCGGGTTGGTCAAAATCAAGCGGTTCTATTGTATTGAAGTTTGATCCCACTTGCACCGATGGAAGTGCTGCATGTTTTAACCCCATGTTTGAAGTACGTTTAGGTATTCATGAAGTGAAAGATGTGCAAAACATTGCCGATATGTTGGTAGATCCTTATGGTAAAAATGCACAAGATCATTGGACGAGTGCCGCGAATTCTCTCTTAGTCTCTGTAATGTTGCATATGCTTTACGCGGAAAAAGATAAATCATTAACAGGTATGCGAGATTTTTTGTCTAACCCAAATCGCACGGAAACCGCAACATTTGAATATATGTTAAATACTCTTCACGACTGGAAAGGGGAGCATCATTGGATTGATCCCAATACGGGTGACCCAATTAAAACTCACCCAATAGTCGCTGCTGGTGCCAGAGAGATGTTAAATAAAAGCGAAGAAGAACGAAGCGGGGTAATGTCATCCGCACTTACATTTCTTAAACTTTATCGCGATCCTATTATTGCAATGAATACGCGTACAAGTGATTTTAGTATTCATGATCTTGTTTATCATGAAAAGGCTGTTAGCTTATATTTAATTATCCCGCCATCCGATATCACCCGCGTCATGCCTTTGTTACGTTTAATGCTTAATCAAATACTCGCACGACTAACGGAAAATCTTGATTTTGGAAAAATATTACCCGATGGAAGTAAGCGCCATAAATTGTTGCTTCAATTAGATGAATTTCCACAATTTGGACGTATTATTTTTCTAGAAAAAGCGTTAGCTTATAGTGCTGGGTATGGAATTCAAGCCTATCTTATTTGCCAAGATTTAACCCAATTATATAAAGAATACGGAAACTATCAATCGATTCTGAGCAACTGTCTGATTAGAACTACGTATGCGCCTAATACCATTGAAACAGCTAATCATATTTCAGAGTTATTAGGTGCTCAAACAATTACTAAAGAGCATAAACATTATTCGGGAAATAGACTTAGTCTTTATTTAAAAAATACAAGCGAGAGTCTTCATGAAACAAAACGGCAACTTATGACAGCGGATGAGTTGATGCGTCTGGAACCTAATGCGGCTATTATTATGAAAAATGGCCATTCACCCATTTATGGCCATAAAATATATTATTACAACGACCCTATATTTAAAGCACGAGCTTCCATTCCGCCACCTTCATCCTCTGATAAATTGCCTGTCTCACATCCGTGGAATAATTATAATATTCCATCACTCTCATTATCCAAAAAATCAAAAAATAAAACCTATAAGAAGAAGACAGTTTCTTCTCATGGGGATGATTTATTATGATAACATTAGCTATTAATGATGTACCGATAGCATGTATTAACCAAGCAGCACTAGCGTATCATGTTCCATCAACACTTATCATTTCGATCCTCAAAACTGAAAATGGTCGTAATGGCATGGCTAATAAGAATCTCAATGGCAGTTATGATTTTGGCCCCATGCAGATAAATAGCATGTGGCTCCCACGTATCAAACCATACGGCTTTACGCAAAAAGATCTACAATATAATCCGTGTGCTAATGTGCAAGTAGGGGCTTGGATATTAAGTACTAACATTGCGCGTGAAGGGACATTATGGAAAGGAGTAGGGGATTACCATTCTCACACAGCCTCTTTAAATCATGAGTACCATATAAAAGTCAAAAATTCTTACACGAGTATCAATAGTTATCTCTACAAGAATGAAAGAAATGCGTCATAACATCATCCGCTAATATTTATAACCATCAAAACAAGGCTTGTAAGACAGTAATATTGTGTTTGTTAAATCATCCCGATATAAAAACATGTATACGCATTAATTTGTTATGTTGTTTCATATTTAGAGAAAGGTAATTCTTTTTCAGTCGATAGCAATTTTTCAACGGAAGTGAGCCATTTATGGTGTCGACGATTAGCTGATGCAACCGCACCTTTGGCAAGTTCAGGTGGTATTTCAGGAAGATGTTGCATTACTCCCACGTAAAGCCGATCCATCATAGCCGTCATCACCATCATTTGATCATGGAGTTCGTTGATACGTTCTTCTTGATGTTCTATAGTTGCCGCCAAACGTTCTTCACTTCGGGCTAACAATGTATGAATAATTTTTCCGGTATGAGCCTCTCCTGATTTGCCAGGAGCAGTGAATGCAGTCGCTAACTCCTCACGTACATTTAAATATTCCATTAAGCAATCGCGTACTGTTTTTGACATAGTGAAATCACGTCCGCGACTCACCATTTCTTTTTCGAGCCGATGATAGACATCAGGGGTAACATAAGCACGTAATTCGTATCGTTTAAGTTTAGTCATAATGGTTAAATGCTCTCTTAGTAATCTTTTTTTAATTT
>DHJK01000083.1:0-3697 GCA_002404295.1 Legionellales bacterium UBA4722 | reverse complement strand
GCCGACAATTGAAGAGCTTCCAGTCTATTATCATTTTTAATAACTAAGTACGTTTTGCCTGTCTTATCGACACTTCCTAACCCGACAACTTTTCCTTGGTAATTATGGCGAGTAGTATCTTCTACAATCACTAACGGGATCGAGTATCGAGTTTGTATTTTTTCTAAAGTACTTTCTTTTTCTAACCATCTTTGCGCGTGAGCAATAAAGTCATTTGACTTTGTAGCGACGATACCGCGACTTTCCCATAATTTTACCTGATCACGCATGTTTTCAGCGAGCCACGATTGTTCCGAACTTACGGGTAATCCTACTGCGGCAATCAGATGATCCAATTTTGTTAAAGTTAAATTTAGCGGATCAGGGTGATAAGATGATTTCTTGAGAACTTTGCAAATGATTGGCGGCGTTTTATTAGGTGAGTGGTGTAAGTCTGGATTTACTTGTAAATGTACACATTGGGATACTAAAATGGGCTTAATATTGCCCAGGTCCTTAGTGAATACTTGGTAGTGTAAGCCGCTTATATCACGAATTAGTAATTTTGTTTCATGACTAGCTATGACTTCTCCTACAAGAGGAATGGAGACAGTGTTAGTGTTTAAATAGATAGTAGGGCCAAGCCGCGCATGTTGGAGATCGACTAGTTTGGAACAATAATCTTCGGATAAAGTAAGTTTATTGTTTTCATTAATCAGTACCTGTGCAGTAATAAACTCACCAATACGTTGATTGATTGCTTTGAGTGGTTCATTTGTAAATAAACTTTTTAAATCTAAACAATCTGAAGAAGTTGTCTGTGATTTAATGAAACTTAAGATATAATCATCAAAGATTGGATTGGGTGAATTAAGCAATCCCTGCATACATTTATAATTAGTCACTTTGATAAACGATACTTTTTTGCCTTCTTTCGAAATAAAGAACGATTCTTGTAAGGAAATAACATCTTGATTACAAAATTGACGTGCATCTCTTGCTTTGATTATACCGCTGGTTGCGCGAATATAATGGACTTTATCTTGTAAGTCTTGCAGTAAAAGGTATCGACTATCGTACAATTCATTTTCTAATCCAAACCCGACAACACGTCCGAGGAGCGGATTATTTTCAGTAACTAAAGTAGGTGAGAACGGGTTCAGTAAAATTTCACTGGTTAGTTTATGTTTTGCGCGGGATTTTATTATATCGCCTGATAGTTGCATCGCCCGTAGGGCGGTCTCTAAATCATCATGTAATCGCCACTTTTTCTTTGCAAATTGGGTGACCAATCCTACTGACTCTAAATATTTGAGCCGCGCGATTTCATGTAATCGTCGGGTTCTCGCAGATCCAAGTTGTGGCACAGGATTTGCATAACTTACGACATTTTCTTTAGCTCTAAAACGTAAGTTTCGATCAATTTCAGTAAGGCGTGGACTTTCTATTTGTTTTTGCCGGGTGAGTTCTCTATCTTTTTGCGTGCGCAATCCGAGTATTTTTGTTGCAAGCTCTTGGCTACGCGCTCGAAACCCTTCTGCAATATATAATGGATCTAGTATTAGAGGATTCTCTTTGCTATCTACGCCGCGAATTAAAAGATGAACGTGCGTATGATCAGTATTGTTATGGTCAATGGCCATCCACTGAATAGATGTGCCCAAATCACGTTGAATTTGTTCCATAAACGTGCGGCTATATGATATTAATTCAAGTTTGTGACCTTGGTCAGGGGCTAAGATAATTTTAAAAAAATGCTTATCCCCAGCCTCCTGCCACTCTTGTAGTGTAGATTGGAGATTTATAACACTGTTAATCGCATTAAAACCCATGGATTTTTTACCCTGCTCTTTGGCATTTTCACGTTGTAAATATTTTCCGTGCGCAGCCCATGAGCGCGTTTGGGTATTCTTGGCGTATGCAACTTTAACAATCACTCGCTGCATACGATGAGTGTTTACACGAAACAAGCCAGCTCCCCGGCCAAAGCCTTTAACATGCTTGCGGGAAGCAATTGCTTTCTTTCGGTGGTGAGTCAAAGAACGTAATTGACGAGCGACTTTTGAGAAATTATCAGTTTTATAGTGAGAAGGAAGAATTTGAAGTGCGTGATCAGCCACGGATTATCTCCGAAAATAAACGTCGCAGTTCAGAGGGAATATCTTTTTCAAACGCAGGAGTTTTCCCACCAAGCTTTACAATTAAACGTTGCATTTGCACTTTTGATAAATCAAATCTTTCGGTTTGATGAGCACGCTGCCAACTTTTGAAGCTACGTTTTTCAGCATTCCGTGAAACAAGTTTGTCACGCCCTAATGCTTTTAGTTCTGTTAATCGGCTTTCGGGTAAATGACTAAGCCGCTTCCCCACTTCTAAGAATGCGCCTAACAATAGGTCAGGAGTTAGATGATCGAGTTTCGCTAAAGCGACCAATCCACCTAGATTTGCGAGATAATTTACACGTTGGCCTTGTTCTAAATTATGCAAATGATCAGTCATATTATTGTTTCTACCAAGTCCATACAGGTGTCATAATGTGTTGTATATTTTTCATATTTACATGGCCGTAATAACGGCTGTCCCAACTTTTAGGGTCTTCACTACCGTACAGCCATACTTCATTGGCGGATAGTTTATATGCCTTACGCTTGATATAAGGTATCAATCTTCCGCGTTCATCTCGCATGAGAGTCGCACTATGCGGCAGTTGGTATCCATTTATTTTAACCCCGCTCATTGTCAATTCCACCGTGTCAGTGGCAAGTGCCATTACTTTTTTAACCACCGGTTCCGTGCCATTTTGACATATTCCTTTACTCAAATAGTGGCGAGACACACCTAATGTTGCGATTGCGTCTGGTAAGCATACTTCAACCACATCACCTACTTGGAGGATTTTAGTAACTGCTTTATAAACACCTTTTGGCATGCTACCACTGGTGTTTATCCTCACAGAGTAAGCCCATATTAAAATCAAGAAAACTGTTAAAAAAAGCAAACAAATGTTGCCGATTATCGACCTCGAATGTAGTTGCAATATTGAAATTCCATGGTGAAATAGTAATTTATTCGTTGAGGATATTACATCCTCAAATAATTTGAGATATCCCGTTATTTAAAATGTGTAATCAGTAGCTTATAATAATACCATCCCACACCTTTATCTTGCCATAAGAATTTTAATATGAATTTAGTATGTTGTATATAAAGATGACTTGATAATAGAAAGTTATTTTAAGAAAATGAATTCAACTATTTTCACTTGTTCTTAAATTTTTTAACTCGATTATTTCGATAGAATAATTTGGAGTAGTGAGGATGATAAAGAATCGGTGATTCATTTTATGATTCAAAAAATTGGCCACTATAAAGTGGCTAAAAAAAGTCATGCCCTGAGTTTAGGAGCAGGAGTAAGGCGACAATCTGACAACCTAGTTGGTTGATGCATTGTTAATCTATTTTAGGTGATGAGAGCTTTGCTTTCATCACCTTCACCTATTATCTCAATATGATCGTATTCATGTCTTAACCTTCTTAGAATTACGCGCATTAAGCGGCCTAATATTTAGGCAGTGCCGCATCATGCATCTGCGCATTTTTCTTTTATGGAGTAGATAGATAATGTCTTGAGGTATAAAATATAATTTACGCATTAATGTGCTAATCATTTTTTAATCTCCATATTAAATTATTTTTATTTTTTTTTTTTTTTTTTTTT
>DHJK01000091.1 GCA_002404295.1 Legionellales bacterium UBA4722 | reverse complement strand
GCGTGGGATTCTTGGGCGTTTACAGCTACCTAACCAATAACACTATTTTGTTCGCGCTTAGGTTATTCATTTTCTCTACCAACGATTATCACTGATATCGTTGGTAGAGGATTTAATGATTATCTGGAAAAGGTGCTATTTTGTGCTAGCACGTCAACTAACTGATGATTTAATTTATTTTGTTTTCTCGCCGCTTTAAAAAAGTTTACACATTCACCGACTGTGCTTGCCTTAGGAACTAGAAGGGGCGCAGCCATACTCACAGCAAAAAAACCTGCAGCAACAAATGGCATACCAGCATACGCTAACATTAACGCTGGGCAGAGACATGCTGCAGTGAAAAATGTTAATGCAGCTACAACCTGCTTAGCATAATTAACACCGTAAGGAGAATTTGATTTTAGAAAGCGTTCTTTTCGTTGTGAAGAATTTTTTTTATCATGCAACATCAAATTAAAATCTTGCAATGCTATTATCAATGTATCTGTTTCTGGGTCATCAGCATGCTGCAGAGTGTTTTTAATTTGTAGATCAATCTGAGGCCTCATTTTTTCAAGATAATGAGTGAGTAATGATTCGTACGGAGTCGGCTCTTGTTGAATCAGCTGAGTATTAGAAGAAGAGGAGGAAGGAACGCTGCTCGCTTGTACTGAAGTTGCTGCTTTAACGGCACTGATATGTTTTTCTATTAATGCTTGCTGGTGTCTTAACTGACTAATTACTAGTCGCTCTATCTCTGTTTTACGATTAGTAGCTAAACTATTAGCCCATATGTCTCGCACTTGTAAAATTTTAATTTTTTCCTTTTCTAACGCTTCAACTATATCATTATCATTAGTCTCGCAAGGACAAGGCAACTTAACATGCAATTCGAAGATAGATGTACACTCTTTTAGTTTGGGATTTTCCATAAGAAAAGTATTAATATTGTCAACATCTGTCACCATATCGAACGGCATTTCTACTTGCTGACCTGAAGATACCGGTAATGGCAATGCTAGTGCGTTATGGGGCTGATGCAAAGTAAAATTGCATGTACTTAGCAGCAGGTTGAGGGAGTGCATTTTAGAAATATAGCTTGTTCTATCTAGGTTACCATGCACCTTATAGAGTTCAAGTTGATGCGCCTCAATAGATCTAACTTGCAAACCAACCACGTGCTCCAATGAACGTAGGTGGTTAAGCTGTATCTCTAATAATAGATTATTTCTGTTTTCCTCACTCGTCCTTACTATTTTATCTTCTAAATTTAATATGTTATCTGAAATGTTCCAATGCGAGTTGTTCAACATTCCTAGCTGTCTTACATATTCCTCCTGAACAGCCTTGATTTTAGCATCAGCATTGATGGCAATGCGCTCATTATTGTAATCTGTTTTGTAGCTTTGATTACAAAGTTACAGGCAAAAGCAAGCGGAAATCGCGTCAGAAGGAGCACTAATAATTCTAACTATCAAATCAATTTTACCAGCGCATAGCCTTTACTAGCCTATTATCTACCGTATAATGACTCTGATAAAAACCAACGCCACAAATGAACACCATGGCCAGCAAATAAATACAAAGCGTCAAGTAACTATCGTCTAAGCAGCTATCGTAACGAAATACGATTTTCAACTAACAATTTTTTTATTGCAAGCATCTTATCCATTGTCATCCTATAACCCATTTCAACAGTCTGTTTACGCCCAGCACCATCAAACATATCAATATCGCCTAACTCGGATTAATAATAACATCCGCCCGTTGCGCACTATAATGCGACAGCTTAGACTAGTGAGAAGTGTTCCAATAAGCAGCATCTTATCCATGTCTCACGCTAAATGCTCTATCACGGCTTTTTAAAATCACAAACAAGCGAAGATATGGGGCCTAAAATACTATCTGAAGCCGTCATCGGATGAAGTGCTTGTCTAGCTGTCTCAGCAGAATTACCCCGAAAAAATGCAAACCATTTTTTATTGATTTCCGTTAGTACTCCAGTAAATTCATTTCGAACACTTGCTATTTCAGTTTTAAAATCTAGCGCTTTGCCAGGAGTCACGAAATCTTTCGGTAATTTATCTTCACCATATCTATTAGAAATCAGCTTATAAAAAATTAATTTAATTTCCTTCGAAAGATCATGTAGACCATTTTCAAAAACTCGTAAATAATAAGCTAAAGTAAGAAATTGGGCTTTTCTGGCAATTTCTGCTTTTTCTTCTAAATTGACGGAAAATTGATACTCTGTTGCATTGACATTTGCAAGACAGCTCTGATGATTAATCACAGGAAAAAAGGCTTTTTCATAAGATAGCCAGCCATTGCTACTCTGTTCTGCTTTGCTCTCAGCAGCTCCCGCTAACTCCTGAGCATTTCCATACATTAATTGCTTAAATTTTTTCGAAGATTCTTGATATTCTTCATCTGCCGGAGCCAAAGCGCCCCAAACACTTGCCATCATTAAAGTAATACCCATACCCATAATCAGTATCCCACTTAACCCTGAAGACAACATGAAAATGCATACACCACCGCCGCCAACAAGAGCCATGCCGCCAATCATAACACTCGTAATCATCACAGAATTAACTTCGATCTCTTTAAAAAAGCAATCTTTCTTGTCAGCAAGATAAGTGATCCACTCTTTATCTCCAGATGGAATAAAATCAGGTATAGAAGATTGATTACGTTGTTGATATGTATTCTCTTCGATTATTGGGAATGTTATTAGGGCATCCATTAGCTGTTTCTGCCAAAAGATAAAGTTATAAAGAGCAGTCATGGCGTCAACTTTTTCCTTCTCAGTACCCGTTGATTTAATACGCTCGATTTCCTTCGCCACTAGCGTTTTGTTTTCTTCATTGGCCTTATGAAGAACAAATATTATCTGCAGTTCCAAACCGTCTACAGTTGGAGCAGGCTCCCAGTGATTACGTAACGACATATTTCATACCCTTCTCGCTAACCTATGCAACAGGAACCACATCAGCACTTAAAACACACGATGTTTTTTTTTGGTATAAATAGAAAAACACTGTAGGCAATATCGTTACAACCATGCCTGAAATAAAAATCAACTCATAAGAAAATATACTGCCTACATCAAGCCCTGCTGGCGGAACAAAGCCGACTATTAATGTTGTTGAGCAACCTATGAGTCCTAACAGACACGCTAACCACACACCTACTTTGCCGCCGGGTATAGCAAAAGGTCTAGGTACATCTGCGTATTTATATCGTAAGTAAATAGCCGCAATAAACATCATCACGTACATAATCATATAAAGTTGTATATTTAGCGCGGTCAATAACCAGTAAGAACCGCCAATGCTTGGCATTAATAAAAAGGCTAAGCAAATAAAACTGACTATCACGGCTTGCGTGATTAGCAAATTAGCCGCAACACCATGTTTATTCACTCTTTGAAAAAAATCAGGCAAAAATCCAAGTTGTGCTGCTTGTAGTAATCCTTTAGCAGGGGATATAACCCAGCTAACAATGCTACCAAATGTACCTAACAATATCATCACGGTAATAATAGGCATCAACCATGTTATATGATACGAAGCAAAAAAACTCGTAAATGCGACCATCACACCATTTACGATATTAATTTGGTCTTTAGGAAGCACAACAGCTATAGCCAATGAACCTAAAATCATGGTCATTAAAATTAACCATACGGAAATATATAGAGCACGTGGAAATGTTTTTTGTGGATTATTTATTTCTTTCACATGCACAGCGGAAAGTTCCATGCCAGCAAATGCAGTCATGATTGCCGTCAAAGAAACCCAACTATCGATGTGCGAAAAAGAAGGCCAAAGTGTTGCAGCTGTAAAACTGACTTGTAATGGATGCCCTAAAAAAACCCATGCGATACCCAATCCAATAATAAGCGCCATGGGAATTGCCATGCCTGCAATAGTGCAAAAACTAATAAATTTAGCAGACACATGTATACCTTTAAGGTTCAGCAAGGTAAGGGACCAAAATATAATAAGTATTGTGCTAATCACATAAAGCTTACTGTGCACTAATTCAGGGTTAATCAAATAAGCGATCACACCCGCAAGAAAAGACAAGATGGTAGGAAACCAAACTAAATTAGCAATCCACTGTAACCAAATTGCCATAAAAGCACATCTATCACCAAAGGCGAGCTTAACCCAGTGGCAAATGCCCCCTCTGTCTGTCCAGCTAGACGCTAATTCTGCAGAGACAAGCGCACTAGGAATAAGAAATACAATTGCTGAAAATACGTAAAAGAAAATCAACGTGCTGCCAAATAAGGCAGCCGCTGGTAGATTTCGTATATTATCAACCGCTCCAATGATTAACATCACCAAAGCAAAGGTAGATAGCTTTGCAGCTTGAGTATTTATTGACATAATGCACCACTCTCTCGTTTTGTTTAATTATTATACATTACAGCGCAGCAATGTCAAGATTAAAGCGCCATTGGCTTAAAAGGCACTACATACCCTTGCAATTTGACTTCGCGCGCAATTTTTGTCGACAATTGCTGTGCGTGAGCCTGTTTAAACTCAGGTCCAATATAAACACGTGTTCTCACATTTCCAGAGGGTGATGTTACAACATGCGTAAATGCTTTATAACCTGATGTTCTTAATTGATCTACAAGGCGATGCGCATTTGATTTATCTTTGAAACTACCCATCTGCACAACCCAAGCTGGTTTTTTGAGGTTAGCAATGTTTTGTTGAGAAAAGTGGCTTGCTTTTTTTGCTACTAAACTCTTGTGTACATGCTTAGATTTTACTTCTTTAGCAGGAGCCATTGCTGCTGTCTTTTCTGCTGTAGCTTGAGGATGTGTAGTATCATCAGTGTCAGTTGAAACAGCTGGAGCTGCTTGTATTGTATTTTCTGCAGGTGCGGTATTTTCAGCAGAAACAGCTGCAGCAGCAGGTGAAGCAGCATTAGCTGCATTGGCAGGGTTCGCAGCTGATGGGCTAATCGCACTCATGCTTTGACCAGTCACATTTTGTGTTGGCGTTGCAGCTTGATTATTTGTATCAGCAGGATTGACTGTTGCAGGCGCAGCACTTTGATCACTCGATGCAACCGGCGGTGTAGCAATAGGTGTAATGCCGTTATTATCTGCATTAGTGGTTGCTGTATTCTGCGCACTCGAATTATTAGCGTCTGCTGGATTGACAGCATTCATATTATCCTGAACGGTAGCAGGCTGATTTGGATCAGTCGCTGTGTTTGCAGCTGTAACCTGATTTGGGTCAGTCGCTGTTGTCGTAGATTGCTGCTCTGGTGAAATTTGTGCAGTTGTTTCTGGTTGCTGCATTTCCTTTTTACCAAATAAAAAAGGTATTAAAACAATAACGAATGCTACAACAACGGATATCCCAATGACCCGCTGTAATTTCTTCTTTTCCATAATTTACTCCTTTAAGTTAATTTATCAATAACCCGTTGTCTCGTTAATTTTGCCACCATTCTTGCTACACAACTACGCATATCACTGCGGCTGACAATCCTGTCAATCGCACCATGATCTAGTAAAAACTCGCTGCTCTGAAAACCCTCAGGTAACGTTTCTCGTACAGTTTGCTCTATCACTCGAGGGCCTGCAAAACCTATCAACGCTTTGGGTTCCGCAATAATAACATCACCCAGCATAGCAAGACTAGCCGATACGCCACCCATGGTGGGATCGGTTAACACTGAGATATAAGGAATACCAGCCTCAGCCAAACAGGCCAAGGCACAACTCACTTTAGCCATTTGCATGAGGGATACAAGCGCCTCTTGCATGCGCGCACCGCCACTGGCTGTAAAACAAACAAAAGGAACTTTATGTTCAATGGATGCATTAACACCCCTAACAAAACGCTCACCAAGACCTGCGCCCATGGAACCGCCAATAAAGCCGTACTCAAAAGCAGCGGCAACCAAAGGAATTCCTAATACTTGTCCACGCAGAACGATCAGGGCTTCTTTTTCGCCAGTATCTTTTTGAGCCGTTGCTAGACGGTCTTTATATTTCTTTAGATCTTTGAATTTGAGTCTATCTACAGGCAAGACATCAGCGCCAATTTCAATTTTAGGGCCTTCGTCTAAAAAATACTCTAGTCGGGTCCTAGCTGAAATCCGCATGTGATAATCGCACTTGGGGCAGACTTCTAAGTTACGTTCCAGCTCAGATCTGTAAAGAATAGCGCCACATTTGTCGCATTTAGACCATAAACCTTCTGGAATGCCTTTTTTAGTAATGGCATCGGTACGGATTCGGGAAGGCAATAAATTTTTAAACCAGCTCATATGGTGGCTCAACTCTTAAAAAAGTCTTGAGATTATAGAAGTAAATTAGGGAACTGAACAGTGTTTAATAAGTTAAGTTAATAAGTATCCTGACTTACGGATAAGAATGCTGCTTAGCACACCTCTCCCCTTGTGGGAGAGGTCGACGCCGAAGGCGGCGGGTGAGGGGTGCTTTTAGCGGCGCTGCGTAAAAATTAAATTGCTTTTTCAAA
>DHJK01000125.1:15817-22776 GCA_002404295.1 Legionellales bacterium UBA4722 | reverse complement strand
CTTAGCTTGACGCCTATGGGGCTCGCGCGCGGGCACGTTCACGAGTGGTTGTGGTTTGTTTTGGGCTCCTATCCTCGCAATACCACCAAAAATACGTTAACATTCCCTGTTTTTATGGGTAGTTAAATAATCTATGCAACATATTCGTAACTTTTCCATCATTGCCCATATCGACCATGGTAAATCGACGCTTGCTGACCGGCTGATTCAAATTTGTGGTGGGTTGCAAGCACGTGAAATGGCAGAACAAGTGCTGGACTCTATGGATTTAGAGCGCGAGCGTGGCATTACTATTAAAGCACATAGTGTGACTTTGAATTATAAGGCGCGGGATGGTCAATCTTATCAGCTGAACTTTATTGATACGCCCGGGCATGTAGATTTTTCTTATGAAGTATCACGCTCGCTTGCGGCCTGTGAGGGTGCTTTGTTGGTTGTGGATGCAGGACAGGGGGTTGAAGCACAGACAGTGGCGGTTTGTTATACGGCGCTAGAGCAGGGCTTGGAAGTGATTCCTGTTCTTAATAAAATTGATTTACCTCAGTCTGATCCTCTGCGTGTGATACATGAGATTGAAGAAATTATTGGTTTAGGTGCGCAAGATGCGTTGCGTGTCAGTGCCAAGCAAGGGATTGGTATTGAAGACATGTTGGAAAAAATCATCACTGATATTCCAGCACCCACCGGTGATCCAGAAGCACCCTTACAAGCACTTATTATTGACTCTTGGTTTGACAGTTATTTGGGTGTTGTGTCGTTAGTGCGTGTTAAGAACGGAACGCTGAAAGTCGGTGAGAAGATGAAGTTAATGTCTATTGGCCGAAATCATGAGGTCATGGGTATTGGCATATTTACCCCAAAGCGAGAACCTACGGGCATCTTGCGTGCGGGTGAAGTAGGGTATGTGGTCGCGGGTATCAAAGAAATTGATGGTGCACCGGTGGGTGATACTATTACTCATGCAACTAAATCGGCTACCGAGCCCTTGCCTGGGTTTAAACAATTGAAGCCGCAGGTTTATGCGGGATTATTTCCTGTGAGTGCGGATGATTTCCCTGCTTTTCGAGAAGCGCTGTCAAAACTGCGTTTAAATGATGCGGCTTTATTTTTTGAACCGGAATCATCCGAAGCGTTAGGGTTTGGTTTTCGCTGTGGTTTTCTTGGCATGTTGCATATGGAAATTGTGCAGGAACGGCTTGAGCGGGAATACAATTTAAATTTGATAACGACGGCTCCGACGGTGGTGTATGAAGTATTGACCACTAAAGGGGAAGTATTATCGATAGATAATCCAGCAAAATTACCTGCGCCCAATTTGTTGGCTGAAATACGTGAACCTATAGTGAAAGCGAATATTTTAGTGCCTCAGCAATATTTGGGGAATGTTATAAGTTTATGTATTGAAAAACGAGGCATTCAAAAAAATATGTTGTATTTGGGTAATCAAGTTTCGTTGACTTATGAAATACCGATGAATGAGGTTGTTTTAGATTTTTTTGATCGGTTAAAATCGGTGAGCCGTGGTTATGCCTCATTAGATTATAGCTTTTCTTATTTTCAAGCAGCTGATTTGGTGAAGCTTGATTTGCTGATTAATGGCGATAAGCTGGATGCGCTGGCGTTTATTGTGCATCGGGATCAATCGCACTCTAAGGGGCGGCAGTTGACGGAAAAAATGCAGGAATTAGTGCCTAGGCAGATGTATGATGTAGCGATTCAGGCGACGATCGGTGCGCATGTTATTGCGCGGACGACGGTGAAGGCGTTGCGGAAGAATGTGACGGCGAAGTGTTATGGGGGTGATGTGTCGCGGAAACGGAAGTTGTTGGAGAAGCAGAAGGAAGGGAAGAAGCGGATGAAGCAGGTGGGTAATGTGGAGATTCCGCAGGAGGCGTTTTTGGCGATATTGAAGGTGGATAAGAAGTAAAAAATCGTGCCCGTGCCCGCGTGCGTGCCCGTCTTTTCCCTGCGTGTATTGTGGAAAAAGACGGGCACGCACACGGGCACGGGCACGATTAGAGCTGTATCTTGGCAGGATTAATTTACACTACTAAAGAGACCAAACATGAACTTTGACTTTGAATTAATTTTATTTTACGCAGTCCTTATCAGCGGCGTTATATCTTTAATCGATATTCTTTTCCTCGCTAAAAAGCGCAAACGTGCGCACTTGACAAAAATGCCGATGATCATCGACTACGCGCGTTCATTTTTCCCCGTCTTATTACTCGTCTTTATATTACGTTCATTTTTATTCGAACCTTTCCGCATTCCATCCAGCTCACTCAAACCCACACTGGATGTAGGCGATTTGATCTTGGTGAATAAATTTAATTATGGCATCCGCTTACCCGTGATCCATAAAAAAATCTTTCTTTCCGGCGAACCTAAGCGCGGCGATATTATGGTATTCCGTTGCCCTTATCACCCTTCAGTTGATTTCATTAAGCGTGTCATTGGCTTACCCGGTGATCATATTAGTTATATTGATAAAACACTGTATGTGAACGGGCAAAAAGCGCCACAACAATTTGTGAAGAACACCACAGACCGTGATGATAGCGGTACAACAGTGGATGTTACTCAGAAAGAAGAGGATTTGTTAGGTATTAAACACGAGATCTATCAAATGCAAGATCATCCAAATGATGACGTGAAGGATATTGTTGTCCCGCCCGGTATGTATTTTGTGATGGGTGATAATAGAGATGGGAGTGCGGATAGTCGTTATTGGGGTTTTGTGCCGGATGCAAATATCGTTGGTAGAGCACGATTAATCTGGATGAGTTGGGATGGAAATAATTATAACATTCGTTGGAACAGGATTGGAAAGACGATTATATGAGTGAAGAATTGTGCCGTCTCCTAGGCTATCAATTTAAAAACAGTAAGCTGCTGACGTTGGCATTGACGCACCGTAGTTGCGAAACTGCCAATAATGAAAGACTTGAGTTTTTGGGCGACTCGATTGTTAATTTCATTATTGCAGAAGCGCTCTATACCCAGCTTCCTCGTGCTCAAGAGGGCGACTTAAGTCGTTCGCGTGCCAGCTTAATTAATCGTGATGCCTTGGGGGATTTGGCGCGCACGTTAAAAATTGGTCGCTTCATACTCTTAGGTCCTGGTGAGATAAGAAGTGGCGGCAATGAGCGCTTATCTATTTTATCTTGTACGATGGAGGCAATCATCGGTGCGATTTACTTAGATAGCGGATTTGCTGTAGCGCGGGAGTGTGTATTAAGATGGTACGAGCCTAGTTTAAGTACGTTCAAGAAAACAGCGAGTCGAAAAGACCCTAAAACAAGATTACAAGAATATATGCAAAGCCAGCAAAGCGCGCTACCAGTGTACAAAGTTTTATCTTTGGAAGGTGAGTCGCATCAACAATTATTTGTAGTAAGCTGTACTTTATCTAAAATAGACAAACAAGCGATCGGTAAAGGCTCAAGTCGGCGTCGTGCAGAACAGGCTGCTGCGGAACTTATGTTAGGAATGATAAAAAAATGAAAACAGTAGAAAAGTGTGGTTATGTTGCGATTGTTGGGCGTCCTAACGTGGGTAAATCTACGTTATTGAACGACCTTGTGGGAGAGAAAGTCAGTATTGTGTCTCCAAAACCACAGACAACACGCAATCAGATTTTAGGCATCAAAACCGTAGACAATGTCCAGGCGGTTTATATAGATACGCCAGGGCTGCATCAAGCAGAAGAACGCGCCATGAATCGTTATATGAATCGGTTAGCAAACTCGGTGATTATGGATGCGGATGTGGTTGTTTTCATGATTGAAGCAACACGCTGGTATGACGATGATGATGCCGTGCTACAAAGATTAGAGCATTCAAAAGGGCCAGTGATATTAGCGATTAATAAGATAGATTTGCTTAAAGATAAAAGTCGTTTATTGCCGTTGATTAGTCGTTTGAGTGAACGGTTTAAGTTTGCCAATGTGGTGCCTATGTCTGCTAAAAAGCACGAAAATATAGCAGAGTTAGAAAAAGTCATTATGGGTTTTTTACCAGAAGGGCCGCATTTTTTCCCTGATGAGCAAGTGACAGATAAAGATGAGCGTTTCCAGATTGCAGAGTTGATTCGTGAGAAATTGATTCAACTGACGGAGCAGGAGATTCCTTATAGTACGACTGTGGTGGTGGATGCTTTAGAGCTCGAAGGTAATCTTTTGAAAATCAGTGCGATTATTTGGGTTGAGCGGGAAGGGCAAAAACCGATTGTGATTGGGAAGGATGGGGCGCTTTTGAAGAAGATAGGTACTTTGGCGCGTAAAGATATTGAAAAATTGTTTAAGAAAAAAGTTTTTTTAAGATTATGGGTTAAAGTGAAAAATGATTGGACGAATAATGATAGACTGTTGCAGGGGTTAGGTTTTGAGTAACGGCTAGGTTATATAAGCAGCTGTTGCTACAGCTAACAGCTCACTTCACGCTCGCAATGACGAGGGTAGGGGTGAGTTGTTACTACTACAGGGATGAAGTGGTATGATAAAAATTCTGAAAAAATGCTTTGGGGATCATTATGCATGATCTTTTAAATAAACGGATTTTAATCGTTGATAGCAACTCAGCTATTCATGAAGATTTCCAAAAAATATTTTGTTTAAAAAGTGACAGCACTGAACCCTCAAAATCAAAACAAAAACACACGCAACAGTCTTATTCGCTTGATTCAGCTTATGATGGTGAGCAAGCATTTCAACTTATACAGCAAGCGATGGCCAATCAGCATCCTTATACAGTGGCTTTTATCGATTTGCATCTAAGTCCTAGTTCGGATGGGCTTGCGATGATTCAACGAATTTGGGAATTAGATCCTGATCTTCAACTCGTTTTAAGTATTGCTTATTCTCATTATTCATACCAGGATGTGGTGGAGAAGTTACAGCATCCAGATCCTATATTAATATTAAACAAGCCATTTGATATCAATGAAATTCGTCAGCTTGTATTCCATTTATCTAGAAAACAAGATGTTAATCATACTATCCAACAAAACATAAACGCGTTAGAAGAAAAAATAAATTATCAATCTACGCATGATGGTTTGACGGGGTTAGGAAATCGTCTTTTATTGACTAAGTATTCGATGTCTGCAATTGCTGAAGCTGAAAAAGATGGAACTTTGATGGGGGTGGTGTTGCTTTCTATTGATAATCTAAAAGAGGTCAATACTTTTTTTGGGATTTCGACGGGTGATAGTTTTATTAAACAAATAGCAGAAAAATTACGAGCATATTGTTCAAAAGTGGATTTATTAATTCGGTTAAGTAACCATGAATTTTTGATTATTTTAGCTGATCAAGCGAGTGAAGATAGTATAGTTACTAAAATAAATCAATTGGTTGAAAATTTTCAGCATCCTTTAAACATTGAAAATCATTCACTTTTTGTTTCTACGCATATTGGGGCGAGTATTTTTCCGCGTGATGGAAAAGAATTAGATTTATTATTGAAAAATGCAGAAACTGCATTGTCTTATTCTGCGAAAACAGGTAAAAAAGCGATTCAATTTTATAATAAGACGGATCATGATATTATGCTGCGACGTGCGGCGTTAATCATTGACTTGCCTCGCGCCTTAAAAAATAATCAGTTTATTTTGCATTACCAACCCTTGATTAAAGCTGATTCGAGCAAAATTTTGGGGGTGGAAGCATTGATTCGTTGGCAACATCCAGATCTGGGTTTGTTGTATCCGCAGGAATTTCTTTCGTTAGCGGAAGAAATTGGACTTATCTCTTCTGTTGATGAGTGGGTGTTAAAGACCGCATGTGCTCGGGTAAAAAAATGGCAGGAAACCATTAATTCTGAGTTGCTTCTTGCAGTGAATGTATCCAGTCATCATATGTGCCAACCTAATTTTGAGTGGCTGGTACAAAAGACCCTTAAAAAATTAGAGTTTGAGCCACGTTATTTAGAATTTGATATCATTGCTAATCCAATGTTGATGGGTGATCACGATACCTTACCTAAAATGAATAGATTAAAAGAATCCGGGATACGACTTTCTTTGGATAATTTTGGTGTGGGTTATGCTAATTTAGATTATTTGCAGTTTTTTCCTTTTGATAAAGTGAAAATCGATAGAAGTTTTGTTAACAATATTCAATTAAATGACAAGCAAAACAAAGCAATTGAAGCTATTATTTATTTTGCAAAGAAAATGGGAATAAAAGTAGTCGCAGGTGGTGTGGAAACGCCAGAGCAAGTTGAGTTTTTATTTAATCATCATGGCGGAGAAATGCAAGGGTTTTACTTTTCGCCGCCATTGAATGAAGAAGCTTGCGGGACGTTATTGAAAAAACAAATTATAGTCAAAGAAGAGGGATAAACATGCGTTTACAGACTCAAGTTATATTATCGTTAGGGTTGTTATGGATTGCTTTTTTAGGCTTTGTTTATGTGGGTGCGCATGATTATCTTTTAGCGAGCTTGTTACAAATCGAGAGTAAAGAGAATCAAGAAATTTTAATTAATCAGTATGCGTTTAGCCAGGTTATTAAGCATTATTTGACGGTGTTTATTTTTTTAGGATTGGTTTTTGGTGTATTAGCATGGTATTTGTTGCGGGGTGTTTTTATAAAGCACTCGGATACTCTGCAATCTTTGCATCATACGATGGCGGAAGAAGTTAAAAGAGAAGGTGAGCTACATCAGAAAATTGCGGTATTAGAAAAGCGTTCTGAGAAAGCGGATCGAGTGGATGGGATTTTTCATGATTTATGTGATCATTTGAATAATGTAGGGACGAGTTTAGCGCTTGTTAAAGAGCAGGTAGAAAACTCTAATAATGAATCTGTGATGAAGGAGCTGACATCACTGGATCATCATCTTGCTGAAGTTAATCGGATTATTAAGTCGATTTGAAGTAAGTAGCCGCTTAGGACACCTCTCCCCTTGTGGGAGAGGTCGACGCCGAAGGCGGCGGGTGAGGGGGGCTTTTA
>DHJK01000125.1:15275-15705 GCA_002404295.1 Legionellales bacterium UBA4722 | reverse complement strand
GGAGAGGTGTCCTAAGCAGCTTTTAGCCTTTTTAAAAATCTATATGATGCATCGAATAAAATGGTGATGTAGCTCCCAAATCCTGGATGACGTTTTTTTCTAATAACTTTGTTCCACTAGAAAAAATCTTTTCACCCAGTGATTTTTTAGTCTGATACCCGATTTCATAAAGATTAGCATGGTTATGTAAAGATAATAAGTAATCGTCACTCGTTGTGATCCCATCGACTAGTTGCAATTGCAGTGCTTCAGTGCCCAACCAAATCTCACCCGTTGATACTTTTTCAATATCAAGTTCTGGACGGTGATCTTGAATCAGTTTTTTGAATAGCTGATGGATTTTCCCAATTTCTTCGCGTAATTTTTCACGACCTTCTTTAGTATTTTCACCAAACACCGTGAGTGTGCGCTTATAATTACCCGCTGTGAT
>DHJK01000125.1:14728-15205 GCA_002404295.1 Legionellales bacterium UBA4722 | reverse complement strand
CGCTTATAATTACCCGCTGTGATTTGTTCAAAATCGATATTTTTTTCTTTTAATAAACGATTGAAATTAGGCAGCTGTGCAATAACGCCAATAGAGCCAATAATGGCAAAAGGAGCGGCCAGGATTTTGTTAGCAACGCAGGCCATTAAGTAGCCGCCGCTTGCAGCGACTTTATCAACAATAACGGTTAATGGAATATTTCTCTCTCTGATGCGAGATAATTGTGCGGCGGCTAACCCATAAGCATGAACCATACCTCCTGCACTTTCTACGCATACTACGACTTCATCACTGTGTTTAGCTACTTCCAGTATCGCAGTGATTTCTTCGCGTAACGAGGCTACAGCAGAGGCTTTGATATCACCATGAAAGTGAATAATAAAAATATTTTTTTGGGGTGATTTTTCAACAGCAATCGCTTTTTCTTTTTCACCGGTGTTCACTTCTTTAAGGTATTTTTTAAATGCTTTTTTAGGC
>DHJK01000125.1:11379-14661 GCA_002404295.1 Legionellales bacterium UBA4722 | reverse complement strand
CGCGTCCCAATAAACTAAGGATTCCAGCAAACAATAATAAAATTAAAACGACAATGAGAGTGGCCTTAGCGGCAAATACCATTAACTGAACGAGTAAATCTGACATGTGCTTTTTCTCCGCTGATTAGGGGTTTTTGGGTTTAATTAAGATGATGGGTTGAATCATAGTTTTTTTATTTTCCATGGTTGTGACGGTAGTTTCTTTAATTTCATAACGAGTGGGGACGGTAGTAAATAACAATAAAGGTGTTAATGCCACGTCACTCGCACGTTTGTGTCTAAATAACCAGCTGTAAGTGCTGGGTGCATACTCAAGCGATCCCACCCATACCGGTTTTTGTGAATTAGTAATGGATAAATAAGAGCTCCATATGCGTAACACAAGTAGTTTATTACTTTTTTTAACACGTTTAATTAATACAAGCACCGGTGGATTATCTAAATAAGTGGGTGATACTAATGGCAAATGTTCGGTGCTATTAACAGCGGCAATGCGGTACATCACTCTGAGCCAATCACTTTTTGGCGCCACTTCCCAACCGTTTTTTAATAATAATGTTTTAATAGTGGCTAGATCTTCACTCCACTGTATATTGAATATTTTCACAGGTAGACCGATTCGATTGACCCTATGTAGCGGGAAGTGGTTACCTTGCTGTAACCACCACTCATCAAAAGTGGCGTTGTATGTTGGCCATTCAAGCATGGCGTAGGAAGACATGAATTTGTTAAAAGTGAAATGGACTGAAATGGCATAAGTCATGAGTAAAGTGAGAATTGTGGTGAGGATAAACCCTTTTGGATGAAGCTGTTTTTCTGCTTTGCGGTTATACGACAAAATAATCAACATGAGTAATGCGGCACCTAATAAAGTGCTGCCTATGATATCTGTTAGCCAGTGGACTCCAAAATATAAACGAGATATGCAGATGGCTGTCACTAGTATTCCAGCGATGAGATAAATCGTTTGTCGATAACGTTTAATTTCATATGTTTTTATTAATAATAAGGCAAGCGCAAAATAATACATTAAAGCCAGAACAGTATGACCGCTGGGAAATGAGAAAGGGCTGCCATAATTTCCATCCACAATTCCCCAGGGGCGGGGAGAGTGAATGAAAACTTTAGCTGCTGCGATGCCGCCCGCGGCTAATACTCCTAAACCGAGTACATGCCACGCAGTATGCATTCGTTTACTCCATGCAAACCAGGCAAACAGTGTGAGTGAGAGAGGCAGTAATACAAATTTTTCACCTAGAAATGATATATATAACATTACATTATCGGCAGCGGGTGTCCTGAGACTGCGGAATAAATGAAAAATAACATTATTAATATAGATGTTTTGGGGACCGGTGTATAACACAACGCTGGATAAGTACAACAGAGTAACGCTTGTTAAAATAAAATAAAATCCTAAGGTTAATTGACCATAGGGTTTGGATTGATCATGATGTTTAAGCACGGCGGTTACAATATGAAAATAACGTGATTCTTTTAGGTTATGCCAGAGGTCGGTTAAAATTTGATTTACTTGATGCTGAATAAGACTGAAACTTTTTTTAATGAGCCAGAGACACAGAATAATAAAGAGTACGGTTAAAACGAGCATCAAAATAACACGCGCTGCCACTTCGGAAGGAAGCTCCACTGACGCCGCACCTAATAAGATACCCGGTAATAGATAAGCTGGAGCCCATCCTAGAGCGGATGCAATATTTGCCAGGGTAAAGCGTAACGGTTTAACACCTAGCATGCCAGCTATGAGAGGAACGAGCGCGCGCACGGGCCCTACAAAGCGTCCTATGAACACGCTTTTTGCGCCGTGTGCATCAAAGAAACTTTGTCCACTCGCCAATATGTTGGGGTGCGTTCTAAAGGGCCAGACTTGATGTAAGCGACTTTTAAAATGATATCCTATCCAGTAACTGATGCTATCACCTGCAATGGCACCTAGGATTGCGCAAATTAAGGTAGACCAAAATGGAATAATGCTTGCCCCGACTAAAGCCCCGATGGCTGTCATCATCACTGAGCCTGGAACAATGGTTCCAATGATGGCGATAGATTCAGCAGCTGAAATGATAAAAATAGCGAGTCCAGCTAGTTGTGGATGATTATTTAACCATTGAAGTATAGGGCTTGCAATGTCGATCATAGAGTTATTTATTACATCCTTTAAATTCAAAAATCAGTGCGCTATGAAACATGTTCTCCGGCAGCTTGTTTGTCTGCATGATAAGAGGAACGTACCAGAGGTCCGCTCGCGACATTGGTAAATCCAAGTTGTTCTGCTAGTGTTGCAAAGGATTGAAATTGTTCGGGTGTGACGTATCTTGCAACAGGCATGTGAAATTTGCTGGGTTGTAAGTATTGCCCAATAGTAAGCATATCGACATCATGGGCGCGTAAATCAATGAGAGTTTGCTTTACTTCATCATCTGTTTCGCCTAAACCAAGCATAATGCCTGATTTTGTTGGAATATGTTTAAACTGGCGTTTAAATTCTTTGAGTAATTGTAATGAATAAGCATAATCAGAGCCTGGGCGTGCTTGTTTATAAAGTCTAGGCACTGTTTCAATGTTATGGTTAAACACATCAGGTAGTTCTTGTGAAGTTGCAGCCAGTGCAACATCCATGCGTCCCCGATAATCAGGGACTAAGGTTTCAATTTTAATAGCAGGATTTTTTTCACGGATGGCTTTTAAGCAAGCAACGAAGTGACTTGCGCCACCATCCAGTAAGTCATCACGGTCTACCGATGTAATTACGACAAAACGGAGCCCCATTTGTGCGATGGTGTTCGCTAAATTGATGGGTTCATTGACATCAAGTGGATCAGGTCGGCCATGTGCAACATCGCAAAAGCTGCAGCGTCTTGTGCATTTATCTCCCATGATCATGAAGGTAGCAATGCCGTGACTAAAGCATTCGTTGAGATTAGGGCAGGAGGCTTCTTCGCAAACGGTGACTAAGCGATTTTCTCTGAGGATGTTTTTTAAGTTGCTCACTGCATTGGATGCAGGGACACGTATACGAATCCAGTCAGGTTTGCGTAATGGATTTTCTGTGGGTATGATTTTGACTGGAATACGAGCCAGTTTTTCAGCGCCGCGTTGTTTGGTATTGAGATTTTTTTGTTCCATATCTGACCTGTGAAATGAGCTTGTTTTTAAAGTGTTAATGTCGTATTTGTCATAAAAAATGCCATTTTAAAAGCATACTTAACCTGAATTATGGATGAACATGCTGCTTAGTACACCTCTCCCCTTGTGGGAGAG
>DHJK01000125.1:0-11275 GCA_002404295.1 Legionellales bacterium UBA4722 | reverse complement strand
AAAAGCACCCCTCACCCGTCGCTACGCGCCGACCTCTCCCACAAGGGGAGAGGTGTGCTAAGCAGTATTCTTATCCATAACTCAGACTTACCCATAACTGTGGCTAGTATAACCTAATTTCGCTATTAAATGCTTAACAAGTTTTACCCCAACGGATGTGAGTTTAACTTTTTTATTTATTTCTGTCATTTGCGTCATCTTAAGTTCGGGAAAGCCACAGGGATTAATAGCTAAAAAAGGATCAAGATTCATTTTAATATTAAGCGCAAGCCCATGGAAAGAGCAGCCGCGCCGAATACGCAATCCAATGGAGCAAATTTTTTTGTTTTCTATATAAACACCTGGCGCCTCACATTTCGCTTTAGCTTGAATCTGATAGCTTGCCAAGAGCTGCACCACAGACTCCTCTAAGATGGTGACTATTTGGCGAGTATTCAATTTTTTACGCTTCAGATCAATGAGCGTGTAAACGATGAGCTGTCCTGGGCCATGATACGTCACTTGGCCACCCCGATCAGTTTGAATGACAGGAATAGTGCCCTGTGAGAGGATATGCTCCGGCTTGCCATTTTGGCCTTGTGTAAAAACAGGAGGATGTTCTAAAACCCAAATTTCATCCGTCGTATCAAGATCGCGTTTATTGGTAAATTGCTGCATGGCAAGCCATGTGGCCAGATAATCTTGTAACCCAAGAGTGCGAATAATAACGGTATCGGATTTCATAACGCCATGAGTACGTGAGGGTTTGTTGATAATTCACGATAGATGGTATCGAGTTGCTCTTGACTGGCTACATACACAGTAATACTTAATGCAACATATTTACCATCTTTGCTCGGCCGGTTTTGTATGGCATCTTCCGATAAATTTGGTTGGTGTTTTCTGACTAGTGTGAGAATGTTATTTTTAAATTCATCGGATGCTAAACCAAAAACTTTAATAACAAACTCGCAAGGAAAAGTAAGCCCTCCTTTTTTTTCATCTAAAGGGGAGGGCTTAAATGGAGGGGTTTGACTAGCCATTATTTGCTTTTTCATTAGAAGGCGAAAATGCTTTTTTATAGCTATAGCTGACTGAATCAGCCATGCCGCGGAAAAAACCACCTTTGGGATTGTTAGTCAGCGCAATTAGAGGCTGGGTTGCTAATACTTGGCCATTGAGCACGATGTTTAAAGTGCCGTATGTTTGGCCTTTTGTGATCGGTGCTTTAATAGGCTGATTTAAGTTGATATTAGCTTGAATATTTTTTATTTGTCCTGCAGGTAAGGTCACGTAAAAATCTTTAGTGACGCCTAATGCAGTTTCTTTATTGATGCCTTTCCATACTCGAGCGTGCGTTAATGTTGTGTTGGCATTGTAGAGTTTGTGCGTTTCAAAGAAACGGTAACCAAATGTTAATAAGCGAATGGAATCTTCAGTGCGTGCTTGATCGCTAGGTGCGCCCATTACGACGCTAATTAAACGTGTGCCATCTTTCACAGCAGAGGCCACTAAACAATAACCCGCATCATCTGTGTGGCCAGTTTTTAAACCATCGGCATATTGATAATGCCAGAGTAAACGGTTGCGGTTCGATTGATGAATATTATTGTAGGTGAAGGATTTTTCGGAAAATAATTTATAATCTTCGGGGTAGGTTTGTGTGATGGCTTGAGCGAGTGTCGCAAAGTCGCGCGCGGTGGAGTAATGATTTGGGTTAGGTAAGCCTGTGCTATCGAGGAAATGGCTGTTATTCATCCTTAAGTTTTTAGCTTGCGCATTCATGATGCTAGTAAAAGCTTCTTCTGTGCCGGCTACGTACTCGGCCATGGCCACCGTTGCATCATTGCCAGAGGCGACAACGATACCTTGCATTAAATCTTTTACAGGCACTTCATCGCCCGCTTTGACAAACATCCGTGAGCCGCCTGTTTTCCAAGCTTTTGTGCTAATACGTACTTTATCATCGAGGTGTATAGTGCCGCTTTTGAGAGTGCTTGATATAACATACAGTGACATTAGCTTGGTGAGGCTTGCGGGTGCTAAGCGGGTGTCTGCATTTTTTTCAGCTAATATTTTGCCGCTGCTGGCGTCTATTAAGATATAACTTTTGGCGTCAATGTTAGGAGCGCCGGGGGTAATGATGGCCTGCTGTGGCTGGGTAGGGATGGGTATGACTGTGTTGGCTGAGCTTGTTGTGGTTGCTATGGTAATAGTGCTAACGAGCAACGTTACCACTGAGCATACTATTTTTAATAAGGTTGCCTTCTGCCGCATGATTATGTCCCTAGATTATTAAAGTGTCACTGGAAGTGGATGAGTTTACCATAAATAAAGTGTGGGGAAAGAGGGAGTTTTTAGTAGGGATAAGAATATTTTTACTTATATAGATAATAATTGAGCATATTTTAAACGTTCGCGACGATGCTATTGATCGGACTCCTTCTCTGGGTGGAGGAGGCCCGATCAATGGCGCTTCAGATTAATTAACTGCTTGATAAGCTAATCCTGATAGGTATACTTCTCTACCTTACCAACGTCTGTTTTTTAGTTGGTAAATTACTAACTATTCCATATTGTCATTATTGAATAGTGGCAGCTAATGGAAAACATATTAAATTATTAAGGAGTTCGACCATGTCTTTTTATCGTACATTAATCGCTACAGTTGCTGCATTAGGTTTAGCTACATCCGTATTCGCTGCTGATGAAGTAACAACTACAACACAAACTCCAGCTGATACAAGCGCTGCAGCTACAACAACAACAACCACAACAACAACAGATGCTACAGCCCAAGTTAATCTCAACACAGCAACAGCTGAAGAGTTAGCGAAGGTTAATGGCTTAAATGCTAAGAAATCTGAAATGATTGTTAAGTATCGTACTGACAATGGTAACTTCACATCTGTTGATGATTTAAAGAAAGTGAAAGGCTTGCGTTTGAATGCGAAGCAAATGAAGAAAGTTAAGAGTCAGTTGATGATTGGCTAATTTATTAGTTAATATCAGTGAATTAAAAAGGGTGCTTCGGCATCCTTTTTTTTGACTAATGTCAATGCTGCTTAGGACACCTCTCCCACAGGGGGAGAGGTGTCCTAAGCAGTAATGTAATGAGTTAATTATAAAAAGATGTGCGAGGTATTATTAAAAAAATTTTTTATAAATATCCAAAGTTGCTTCAGCACATTTCTCTAAAGTAAATTGCTTCACTCTTTCCTGCCCTCTCATCACAAGCTCACCGCATAAAACAGAGTCCGCCAAAAGAGTCGTGATGCCTTGACTAATCTCTTCCACGCTACAAGGATCAACAAAATAAGCAGCATTACCCGCAATCTCCGGAAGAGAAGTCGTATTTGAAGTGATGATGGGTAGATCAGATGCAAACGCCTGCAAGATTGGCAAACCAAACCCTTCTGATAAAGAAGGAAACAAAAGCAATTGTGCGCTTTGATATAAAACACGCAATTCATCATCAGTCACATACTGCAACCACACCGCTTTGTTTGCTGCCGTCATCCTTTCTATTTCACGGCGAATTTCATTCGACTGCCATCCATCTTTTCCCACTAAAACAAGCTTATGTTTTTTCTGTATTTCTTCAGGCAATAATTCATAAGCTTGAATAATTCGAGTGAAATTTTTTCTAGGCTGTAAAGTGCCCACAGAAAATAAAAAATTTTCTTGAAGGTTAAATGTATCAAGCACATTTTTTTTTGCATCAGCAGGCACTTTTTCTAACCACCAGTCAGCAATACCTTGATGCACAACGCTAATTTTATTTTCATCAACGCCCCAGTACTCCACTAAATCAGGAATCATGGCTTTGGAGATCGCAATCACACGATCAGTCCACTTCAGGGAGCTTTTTATAAGGAAATTTTTTAATTCTCGAAGATGCGGATTACACCACTCCGGATGTTTTAACATAATGGCGTCATGCAGGGTTGCAACTACAGGAATTTTACGAAATCGTGGAATCAGGTAGTCTGTCGCATGAAAAAGATCTATTTTTTTCTCTAAAGAGCGGTTCAGCCGTGATCCAGCCGGCGTCAATGCAGCGAGTGTTGCGAGTGAGTAGGGTGTACTAAAATGAGTGCTAGCGGGTAATAATGTCTTGCGCCAAGGGTTTTGTAAGGGTGGGTAACTCACTGATAAAACATCATAACCTAGTTTTTTATAATGTTGCAGCAGGCATTGCACATACACGCCTATACCGTCTATGCGGCCATGGCATAAGCTAGGTTCAAGTTTTGTGCTGCCGATCCCAATTCTCATTAGTGCTTTGTCAAAGTAGGTGAAATTGAATACAATGGCGCAATTGTATAACAAACGAATGTAACTAGGATACCTTTTGGAGGGGATCATGATTGTTCCTGTGATTTTGGCAGGTGGTTCTGGGAGTCGCTTATGGCCACTTTCCAGAAGTGCATACCCTAAACAGTTATTGCCGTTAGTGAGTGGCCACACTTTGTTGCAAGAGACGGTGCTGCGTATACAAGCCATTCCTAACATGGAGGCACCGCTGGTTATTTGTAATCAAGAGCATCGGTTTTTAGTTGCAGAGCAATTAAAACAAATTGGAGTGACGGATGCGGCGATTATTTTAGAGCCTATGGGTAAAAATACAGCGCCCGCTGTGGCGATTGCAGCGTTGTATTTAAATCAACAAGCAGTGATTAATCCTACGCTGCTCATATTACCAGCCGATCATATTATTCAAGATCAAACAAATTTCAGGATGGCTGTGAGTCTTGCTGAAAAAAATGCACAAGCAGGACGGTTAGTGACATTTGGTATTGTACCTCAGCGGGCTGAAACGGGTTATGGCTATATTAAAACGGCAGCTCATACGAATGATGAGCAGGGTTATACTGTTTTAGAATTTGTTGAAAAACCAGATCAGTTGACTGCAAAAAAATACTTGGATTCCGGCCAATATTATTGGAACAGCGGTATGTTTATGTTCCAGACCGCCTCTTATTTAGCTGAGCTATCAATATATGCACCGGCTATTCTGCAAGCTTGTGAGCGTGCGGTGCAAAACATGACTCAAGATTTGGATTTTTTACGTTTAGATAAAGAAGCATTTTCAACCTGTCCCAGTAATTCTATTGATTATGCGGTGATGGAAAAAACGCAAAATGCAGCGTTAGTTTCTTTGAACGCAGGATGGAGTGATATTGGTTCTTGGTCTGCATTGTGTGATGTGCTGGAAACTGATCAGAATGGCAATGTAATGCAAGGCGATGTGATCACACATCAAGTCAATAATAGTTATTTACGCGCAGAAAGTAGGATGCTCGCTGTGATTGGATTAGATAATCATATTGTCGTAGAAACACCGGATGCAGTTTTAGTTGCCCATAAAGATCATTGTCAAGATGTTAAAGAAATTGTGGCAAGCTTAAAGCAACAGCAACGCACTGAAATTGATTTGCATCGTAGAGTTTATCGCCCATGGGGTTATTATGAATTAATTGATAAAAGTGCTTATTCGCAAGTAAAACATATTACGGTTAAACCAGGTGCGAGTTTATCTTTGCAAATGCATCAGCATCGCTCTGAACATTGGATTGTTGTGAGTGGAGTGGCTGAGGTTACTCGAGGAGCAGAGGTTTTTACTATTCAAGCTAACGAATCTACTTATATTCCGCAGGGTGTAAAACATCGATTAACAAATCCGTCTCATGACAACTTGGAAATGATTGAAGTCCAATCAGGACATTATTTGGGTGAAGATGATATTGTCAGGTTTAATGATGTATATGGGCGTGTGTTAGATAAGTTTTAGTAGAGAAGATGAGTTTATTGAGTCAAGGATATAAAAGAAAAAAGGGGTAGTAAAATTACATTAAGGGTTTAAACTTTTGGAATTGACGACAACTTCTTATTTGATAAAAGAGTAGGGTCAGTATCAGGTTTATTTTTTTGCGCTGTCTCTACCATAAGCTGGCACATACTTATGCGGGAGGCGAAGTCACTACTGAAGAATTTACCACTTTTCATGAGCGTTTTGTTGTTTAGGCATGCTGTTATTAGAGTGCCTATTTCATCGATTGAATCAGCATTCTGAATTTTCTCAATGGCAGATTGGGCTTGTTTTATTTTGTATGTGCTAACATCAGTTTTCCTAAAAAAAATAGTTCCAAGCGAACGAGTATATTTTTCATTTTTTATATTCCCTCGCGAATTGATATATTTTTGTAGCTCGTGTACACAGCTTTTCTGAAGGTTTTCGAGATAGAGGGGTCTTTTTTCTAAAAGGATGTTTAATCCATGCTGAACTACGGCTTGGCTACGAAACGCATGATAAGGCATGCTATGGTCGTAAGCTTGGGCAAGAGATTGTATTATGCCGTCTTTATCATTTTTCAAGAAATTGACGCCAAACATATCTGGTCTGTTTGCTTTTATAAAAAGCAGTGCTTTTATCGTGCTTGTTGTATTTGGATTAGCGCGGGAAGAATCATTCTCAAAAAAATTAGTATTATAATCATAGTTAAATTCTTTCCATGTATCAAGGCTGACGACACTATGTCTTCGGATTGCTGTACTGAATTGTGCCTTTTCTCTATTTTCCATCTGTAGCGCCAGTCCTATGTCAATGCAAATAACTTGACCCTTCTCTGTAGTTATAAAATTTTTTTTTGCTACTGCATCAACAATGATTCTTCCTGTTTTGTTAAAAATATCAACTAATGCCTGAGACATTTCTTCATCTGTGGATTGGCGACCATGAATATAGGGGCATTGCCACCCTTTGCCTAACTCTTTAACTTTCATAACCTTGGCAGGATAGCCAGGGTTTATAGCGTCCCACAATCGGACGGATCTTTCAGGGGTGTCTGTAGCAGAGGGATTGAAATTGATCTTAAAAACAAAGTCATTCTCATCACTTAAATATGCAGTATTGAACCCACCTTCACCTAGTTTTTTTTTGCCCGAGTACATTATTATGGCCCTCATTAAAAACTCATAAAACCCATAACCTGAATGGTCTTTTTATTAGTATAGTCTTAAAAAGAAAAATGAGTGATAAGCTGACATGATATTTAAAAACTTTAGGGTGAATTTCCTCTTTTTAAAGAACGCTAATTTTTCGATATGCTGTATATTCATACGCTTGCAAGATAAAGTAAGCATATGGGCGAGTGAGGAAGTTTGGCTTATTTAAAATGATATTTTGTTATAATTTGTGTTAAAAGTGAGGAATTATCAGCAAATTCTTTTGATTTTTTCAATGCATTTTCCCTAAATGTTTTAGCTATAATTGAAGAGCTATCGGAAAGATTGAGGACCATCGCTGCTAATTCACCTTCTTTTAATGGATCGAATAATAAACCGCTTTTATCATGTTCCACTAACTCTTGGGTTGGGCCTCTATTGGAGCCTATGACGGGGCGAGCGTGGGCCATCGCTTCAATTAATACTAAGCCAAACGATTCCAGGCCAATACTGGGAAAAATGACAGCACAGCATTGTTGATAAAGTTCTGCGGGGTTATTACACCAATCGATGAGATGAATATTGTCTTCTAAATGCCATTGTTTTATTTTTTCTTTAATATCCTTTTTTTGTGAGCCATTTCCGGCAATGGTTAACAGGAGATTGTTATTTTTTTGTACTGCAAGATGAAATTCACGTAATAAAAAATGGATACCTTTTTGTTTTTCTAATTGACCCAGAAAAAGAAAATGGTTGGATTGAGGTTCTTTTTTCAAGTTTTCAATATGTGTTGAATGAAAGGGAAAAATATAAGCGGCATTTTTATAACCATTCATTTCCAAGTAATTTGTTAAAAATGGCGAAGGTGCGATAAATTGCGTGACTGATTTTTTTAATAATGTTCGCATGCGTAAAAAAGAAAAGACTAAAGCGAGATACGATATAACGCTATAGTCTCTGCGATGTTGCCAAAAGCATCGCCAAGAAAAACCTGTTTTACATGGTTGTAGATTTTTATGCACATTCCATTGGGTGGGGCATATAGGGCTGAAGTCATGGACTGTCTGAATAGCAGGATAACCCTGTATCGCTTTGAGTAGGGTAGGGGTGTATTTTTTAATGTTATGCAGATGAATGATGTCGGGATTAATTTTTTTAATCAGACGACGTAGTTGTAGATATTTTACTGGATTAACAAACATTCGCCAGAGTTGTCTCATGGCCTTCGAGCGTGTTTCTTTTAAAACTACAAAATCGTTACCTTGGAGCGATTTAGGACCAAATCCCAGGCTCGTAACGGCGATATCTGGCTGATTCTTTAGTAGTTCTTTCAGGGTAAAGAACTGTTTTTCAGCGCCGCCGCCGTGGGGTGAATGATGATCTGTAATCAGTAAAATATTCATAACTCATTGACTTTATCGTTAATTTCGTTAGAGTAGGACACCTAAAAATGAATCTTTTAAGCTAGATAGAAGGCAACTATATCACATGACAAAGAAACGAGCATTTATTACCGGTATAACCGGAATGGTAGGTTCGCATTTAACAGATTATCTGTTGGCGAATACTGACTGGGATATCACAGGACTTTGCCGTTGGCGCAGCCCTCTGGATAATCTCTCTCATTTGATTCCAGCGATTAATAAAAAAGAACGCATTAATTTATTATATGGCGATTTGCGTGATTCGGATTCCATTGATCATGCTGTTAAATTAGCGCAACCCGATTATGTATTTCATTTGGCAGCGCAGAGCTATCCGCAAACCAGTTTTACAGCGCCGCTTGATACCTATGAAACAAATATACAAGGTACATCACGTGTACTAGAGGCATTACGCAAGCATAGAAAAGATGCGGTGATACATATCTGCGCGTCTTCCGAAGTTTTTGGTCGTGTGCCTAAAGAAAAATTACCGATCGATGAAGAATGTACTTTTCATCCTGCTTCACCTTATGCAATTTCCAAAGTAGGCACGGATTTAGTCGGGCGTTATTACGCTGAAGCGTATCAAATGAAAGTGATGACTACGCGGATGTTCACGCACACAGGTCCAAGACGCGGTGACGTGTTTGCAGAGTCAACGTTTGCTAAACAAATTGCGATGATTGAAAAAGGATTGATTTCACCGATTGTAAAAGTAGGCAATTTAGATTCATTGCGTACCTTTGCCGATGTGCGTGATGCGGTGCATGCTTATTATTTATTAGTGACGCATAATCCTATCGCGGGTGAATATTATAATATTGGGGGTACTTATTCTTGTACTATCGCTGATATGCTCAATCATTTAATTTCACTTTCAACTGCAAAAGATAAAATCAAGATTGAAACAGATTCAGAGCGATTACGTCCTATCGACGCTGATTTACAAGTGCCTGATACGCGTAAATTTGAAAAACATACAGGTTGGAAGCCTGTGATTACGTTTGAACAAACGATGCAGGATTTATTAGATTATTGGCGTGAACGTGTGCGTCAATCGGCAGATTTTCTGACGCGCTAACTTGAAAGGGAGAGATTAATGCAGTCATATATCAAGCGTGAAATTCAAAAAACTCAGACCGTGATACAGCAAATATTGGTTGATCAAAACTTATTAGCTGCGGTTGAGCAAGTTGCACGGATTTGTGCGGCTGCATTGCGCGCAGGAAATAAAATTATATTTGCTGGGAATGGAGGTAGTGCGGCTGATGCACAGCATTTGTCGGCGGAATTGGTAAGCCGTTTAAGTTATGATCGGCCTGCATTAGCAGCGATTGCTTTAACGACTGATACGTCTGCATTGACTGCGATAGGAAATGATTATGGGTTTGAAAAATTATTTTCTAGGCAAGTAGAAGCGTTAGGACAAAAGGGTGATGTGTTTATTGGGATAACGACTTCTGGTAAATCACCTAATATTCTGCGTGCTTTGGAATCAGCACGAGCGCGTGGCCTGGTCACTGTCGGTTTTACTCGGGAAGTAGCGCCTATGATGGCAGAGCGTTGTGATTTGATGCTAAATATTCCTTCTCTAGAAACACCGAAAGTGCAGGAAGGACATATTTTGTTAGGCCATATTGTGTGTGCATTGATTGAAGAAGATATTTATGGTGCACAATATAATCCATTACGTCAAACATCTGCGATTGAGGCCTAATGCAAGCAATTATTTTAGCGGGTGGTTTTGGCACGCGTTTGCAATCGGTTGTGAAAGATATTCCTAAACCGATGGCGCCTGTTCATGACAAGCCATTTTTAGCTTATTTGCTGGAGTATTTAAAATCGCAAGGTATTACGCGTGTTGTGTTATCAGTGCATTACTTGCGTGAACAAATTGAAGCTTATTTCGGAGCTCATTATCAGGGCATTGATATAAGCTATGCCGTAGAGGATCAACCTTTGGGCACGGGCGGTGCGATTGTAAATGCGCTTCAATTCGTTGATTCTGCGGAACCTGTTTTCGTTTTAAATGGCGATACTTATTTAAAGTTGAATTATAAAGCTATGTTTGCTCAGCACCAAGAAACGTCGCCTGTCTTGACAATGGCGTTACGCAAAATTCAGGATTGCAGTCGTTATGGTGTGGTTTCTCTGAGGGATCAAGAGGTTGTTGCGTTTAATGAGCAAGGTACACCGGCGCCAGGCTTAATCAATGCCGGCGTTTATTTAGTTAATCCTGCACTTATTAAATTATTTCCGGTATCTATGTCCTCTTTTTCGTTTGAAAAAGAGTTTTTATTTCCTCATATTAGTCAATTGAGACCGCGTGCTTTTGTAGTAGATGATTATTTTATCGATATCGGTGTGCCGGCAGATTATGAGCAAATAATCAGAGATTTTCAGCCAGCTACTCATTACGCTTCAAAATGTGATTTGTCATCCTTGTAACGGTTGAGATTTATAGGAGTAGGAAAACGGTATGAAATGGAATTTCTTTTTACTGGTTACATCGTTTTTTAGTGTGATAAAATCAGGATTGGATCCCATTATACCCTCTGTTAACACTACTGCGATTAATCTGAAATTAAAAAAATTTAACGTATCATTGAACCCCTTGGTAGTCGCTTCACCTGGACTTATAGAAGATACCTGGCTTGATCCATTGGAAAAAGAAATACAGGTGCTGGATGCTACACAAAATTTATTACTTGCATTGAAAAACCCAACTGTTTTCTGCACTCTGGTTTATATTTTACAAAAAATTGAATGCGATAAGTCCAAGACATTTGTTCCGTTAAAAGTTGAAGTGGGTACAACAGAATTAATGCGGGGGGATGGAGAATTTGCAGGTGGGTATATTTATGTGAATGGATCAGCCAATCGTATTATCGTTACAACAACTTATAAAATAAAAAATATTATAC
>DHJK01000052.1 GCA_002404295.1 Legionellales bacterium UBA4722 | reverse complement strand
GTTTGGGCAGTTTTTTGATGGTGTTGCTTTTGGACTTTTAAATTTTTTCATTAGTTATTTTTTCAGGCTTTATTCAGTTATTGGCTGTGCCAGTATTATGGATTGTAATAAGAAAAATCAAGAAATATTGAGACAATATTATTTTTGAGTGTTGGCAATTAGACTCTACATTGTCTTCTTTGAATTAATCGCTCTATTAATTGATTTATATCCACTTCAGGGCGGTAAGGTACGAAAGCTGCCTTTTGCCGCCATAAAAGGCGAAGACTAAGGCTTCGGGTGCGCAAACGCCGACTTTAGTTGCTCAAGTAAATCCGTTACTTTATCTTTTTTCTCATCTGTTATAACAGTAGTATCCAATAAGGTCATTAAATAAATTTCCATCTGTCTTGCAGCTTTACTTAACTCAGAATAACCATATGTCCCAGCTGATCCAGATAAACTATGCACATCACGATGAAATTTTTTTAATTGGATTGGATCCCATTGGTTAAGTTGATTTTGCCATTGATCTTCAATATTTTTGATTTTATCAGGTAAATGTTTTGCATATAAAACAATAAGCGCTTGAAGATGTTTTTGAACATTATCCTCCATTATGCTTCTCCCAAGCTTGTTTTATTGTATCTGCCAGAGTCATCGGATCAAATGGTTTTGGAATCACTTCAATTACCCCCATAGTTTTATAGTCAAAAATCTCACTGGTTTGAATTTTCGCTGTCATAAAAATAGCTGGAATAGAGGCAAAATTAGGCATTTTCTTTAACTCGCGTAAGGTAGTGGGTCCATCCATTCCTGGCATCATTACATCAAATAATAATAAATCTGGGATAAATTCTTTTACAGCTAATAACACTTCATGGCCATTAGAGCAGTATTTTACTGAAAAATGTCCTATATCTTCCAAAGCAATTTGTGCAATAGCCCTGATATCTTCTTCATCTTCTGCGTAAAGGATATTTTTGAGCTGTTGTTTAGCCATAATACTTCCTTAATTATCTTTTTGTAGAAGATTGGTAATAGTTGTTAATAAATTTTCATTGGAAGAATTAGCTTTAACGAGTGCCTGGCTCACATGTTTTGCATATTTTTGATCTAATTCAGTCGCCGAAAATACAAGAATTGGAAATTTATATTTTGCTAGCATCGGTATGATTTCAATACTACTCCCATCAGGTAGCAATAAATCTAAAACAACCAAATCAAAAATTTCATTCTCGATAAGCTCTTTAGCTTGTTTTATGGTACTCGCTGTCGTAACGGTAGCATGATCTTTAAGTAAAGTAGCGATGATATGTTGGGTGTCAATATCATCTTCAATATGCAATATATGGGGCAATTTATCAGAAGCTGTCTTCTTAATTCGATTAATTGAAGCAAGTAATTTATTAAAATCAACTGGCTTATCTAACCAGTCAGCAAGTGAAACAGCATCACCATTTAATAATGTTTTTCCTGTCTGAGCTATGACAGACAGAACAATAATGGGTAGATGACTAGTCGCTTCGGCAACGCGTAACTCTCTAATAAAAGAAATACCATCTTGATCAGGTAGTATTAAGTCTAAAAGCAATGCCTGATACTCATTTTGTGCCAATAATTTTTTTGCTTCCGCAACTGTATAAGCTTTATCTGTTGCAAAACCTGCAGATTCTAAAAGAACACAAAGATAATCTGCTTGATCTTGATCATCCTCACAGATGAGTAATCTTTTTTTATTGGAGCATACAATTGGTATTTCTGTTGTAACAGAATCTTCAATGGCTATTGGCAAATCAAAATAAAATGTTGTACCTTCATTTTCTATACTAGAAAATCCCATTTTACCGCCAAGTTTTTCAATAATGGCTTTACTTATATTTAATCCCAAACCTGTCCCACCTTTACCGCGGGAACTTGATGAATCTGCTTGAGAAAATTTTTGAAAAATTCGCGTTTGAAAATCAGGAGAAATTCCAGGGCCTTGATCTGATACAGAAACGCGTGCAATATTTTTTTCTTGCGTTATTCTAATCGTAACATCCGATCCTTTTGGAGAAAACTTACATGCATTAGAAATTAAATTTGCTAATACTTGCATTAATCGATCCGGATCGATAATAACTCGAACATTCGATATATCGTGAATAATTTTTAGAGAGACATTAAATTTTTCTGCGTACATTTTATTTGCATCTATAGAGTCGGAAACTACTTTATTCAGGTCAACCATTTTTAATTGAAACTCCATCTTTCCAGCTTCAATTTTTTCTATATCTAAGATATCATTGATTAATAAAAGTAAACGCTCACAATTATTATTTGCAATTCCAATAAGTTTTTTTGCTTTTTCTGGAATATCACCCATGGTGCCACTTGCTAATAATCCAAGTGATCCACGAATCGATGTGAGCGGTGTTCGTAGCTCATGACTCACTATGGAGACAAATTCATTTTTTAATCTCTCAGCTTGTTTCAGTTCAGTCACGTCATGAATCACCATAACTGCGCCAAGAATATTTTTTTCATCATCAATTATTTGTTGTCCGTTAATCACAACATCTCTGGTTATATTATTTTTAAATTTGATAATTAATTTAAGATTATGAATTTGCTCTCCGATGAACGAGCGCTTCAATGGTATATTTT
>DHJK01000085.1 GCA_002404295.1 Legionellales bacterium UBA4722 | reverse complement strand
CAATTAATCTTGTTGATGAAGAATAATAATTAATCTAATAAAATTCATATAAGTTATTAGAATTATATAAATGTTTAACTATTTGCATAATAATATTATTGATATCATCTTTCATATCATCATAAAAATAAAATCTCGCTGAATAATCAATTAAATTTCGAAGAAAGTCAGAGATAAGGCTGGGTTCATTAGAAGCAAGTGCTCTGTTTATAGATGCGATTTCTTCTTTGATAGCATTTCCCGCAATTTTTTTAACTCTAAGAAATAATTTTGAATTTTTAGCAACTTGCGCATAATGAAATATTTTTGCAATATCACAATTAAAATAATTGTCATGATTTAATGCAGGATAATACTCATTATCAATTTCTTTAAGTGGTCCAAGCTCACTATCATTGATGAGGTTAAAAGCAGTATTGCATTGCTTGTTAATTTCAGACCGAACTTCAGCGATTAAACATGGAGAGTGTAGTAACGTTTTGAATGCTTCGTTATCAAGTACAGACAATGAACCGTTTTTAATTCTTTCAATAATATCTTTGTTGTGAGCAGCTATGCATTCTATTTTGGCATTTTCCAATGCCGTGGAAATGCGTGTTAACAATTCGGTTGGAAAAAGCATGTCAACTGGTAATTGTTTCCTAATAATTTTAGTATGAGTCAATGTGTATCCGTCTATAGCCTCAATTTTTAAAGATTCCATTGTTTCAGTAATCTGACCGTTTGATTTTAACTTATGTTTCATCAATTCAGAAACCATTTTCACCCACATTGTAACAAGTTGATTTTCGCTATATTTTGGCGCAGGTTTAATAAAATCATGAATACCGGAACATTCAAAAATAGGCAACGTTATACCTGTATCACGTAAATATGTTTTTTGTAAGCGCAACGCTTGTATATAATGAGTAAAACGATTGCGTGGATATGGATTCCCATAAACCGCTCTATTATAGTGATTAGGATCCTGTGAAAAATAAATAGCATGCGCATCGTTGTTGGTGACTGTATATATAATTTCATGATGAGTCATGACGGTTCCATCAGGAAGCTTCTTAGCAGTGCCGCCCATTTGAACTTTTCTATGAAGTTGATCGAGTTGTCCTATTTTTTCTTCTTTGCTTAACTCAGATGGTTTTATATCGTTTTTCTCACCTCGACCCGTGTTAGCGTCAGTATGATAAATATGCTCTATTCGATCAATCTCTGGATTTTGAATAAGAAATCCTTGCCCTGTATAAAGAGAATCGAGCAATGTGACTGAACGATGTGTATCGCCATTTTCCCCTGTCATTTTTCGAACTGAAATGGTTGCGGCTGATTCATCTTTTGTACTTACGGAAGAAATATCATGAGGTGCGCTTATGCCTCTTACAAAAAGACGTCCTTTATTTTTGGCTGCGGTGAGCGATTCTACTGTGATAGATTTTGATTCGAGTAATGAATCAGAATAAACTGGTATTAATTCTTGAGAAAGTAAGTCAGTTGTTAATACAGTATTATCTGCATGAAACGTATGATAAATTTTATAGTGTTTTTTATTTTTATTAATATCCGCGATGATAGCTTGATATGCTTGATGATGATTATATTTTTCTTTAATTTCAGGATTCATTCTGCCTTTACTGTCACCTTGTCTTTCAATAAGGCTTGCTTTTTCACTAATTAACTTTGCTAATTCTTTGAATGCGGCGGGATTATTCTTTGCAATTTCCTTATAAAAATCTAAACGGGTACCATCAAAATCTACTGCTCGAATAATATCAAGAGAATCTGCATTTTGAAGTAATTTTTGGTAGATGTTTTTACGATTTATTTTAGGATTATTCACCCAGCGAGGAGTGTTATCTCTGGTTACTTCTAATTCAACATAACTTTCTGTCTTTGCATCTTTATTTGCGATGGCCTCTGCCAATAATTTTGCTTTTTTAACATCTACACCCATTTTTTCCGTTAAATAGCAATAAAGAAGCCATGCGCTATCATTGTCCCATTCATCAACGCCTTCATTTTTTCTAGCAGCGTCATGAAATAGAGCAGCTATTTGGCATAATTTAATATCATCATTTGTTAATGCTAAAGCCTCTGCGTCACCGTAACGACGATATAAATTTGCAAATACAGGTATATCGATTGCAACACGCGTCACATGTTGAATACCATGAATCATTCTAGGTGCTTCTGTGAATTTTCTTGAATATTTTATAGGGATTATATAAGGTTTTGAGTAAATGGTTCGATAAACATATTCGACATGCGCTTCAAGAAGATCTTGTAATTGAGGAAGTGGAATTAAATTATCTTGATTGTTTTCTGGTAAAAATGGCATTGATGATTGCATGGGAATTAAGTTCTCTGCTATTTGTTATTGTGGTTTATATAAAATTGGCCACTTTATAGCATGGAATCTAGTCAAGCGGAAGAGCTTTTGTGCTTAAATTAACATACAGCTTGATATTTAACCACTAAAAGTGGTTGTGTTTGGGCATTATTATGCAAGCGTGCTTTGCCCAATCTCAACGTGCATTTTTGTAAGCTGCAATACAATATTAGCTTCAGCTAACGGCTGGCTAAAGTAATAGCCCTGCACCATATCACAACCATGATCAGTTAAGAATTGAAGCTGCTCCGGCGTCTCAACACCTTCTGCCACCACTTTAATATCCAAACTATGCGCCAACGCAATCACTGCGGTAGTGATAGATGCATCGTCTTGGCTCTCGGGTAATTCTTTAATAAAAGACCGATCTATCTTTATCACGCTGACAGGAAATTGTTTTAAATAACTAATAGACGTGTAACCTGTACCAAAATCATCAATAGTAATTTTAACACCCATTTCCTCGATCGTATTTAAAGTTGCAACTGCTGTGCTGACGTTATCCATAATAGCCGTTTCAGTAATTTCAAGCTCAAGATATTTTGGATCTAATTTGGTCTCTGCGAGAATAGATGCAACGACTTGTTCAATATTAGAATGGCGAAATTGTTTTGCCGAAAGATTAACAGCAATAGTAATGGGTTTATAACCTTGTTCTTGCCATGATTTATTTGCTCTGCATGCTTCACGCAATGCCCATTCACCAATGGGTAAGATCAAGCTTGTTTCTTCAGCTAACGGAATAAATTTTTCAGGGCTGATCAATCCTAGCGTGGGACTTTCCCAGCGTATTAGCGCCTCAACACCCATCATCGTCCCATCGGATAATTGTAATTTGGGTTGGTAATGCAATATGAATTCATTGTTGCTAATGGCCTTGCGCAATGCAGCTTCAAGCTTAATACGTTCATGCGCATCCAGATCCATTTCTTTTGTGTAGTATTGAAAGACACCGCCGCCAGCTTGCTTGGCTTTATGCATGGCCATGTCTGCATTTTTCAATAAATCTTCTAATGATGTACCATCTTCTGGGTAAGTACAGATACCAATACTGGAAGTCAGCACAAATTCATGACCATTTGTTTTTAAAGGCTGTGAACAGATTATTAATAATTTTTCTGCAACATTGCTGGCAAATTTGGAATGATCAATGTCATTCAATAAAATAACAAACTCATCACCACCCAATCGTGCTAAAATATCACCCGCACGTGTTATTTTCGAGAAACGCTCAGCAATTTCTTTAAGGACTAAATCACCAACAACATGGCCGAGTGCATCATTGATTATTTTAAAACCATCTAAATTAATATACAAAATTGCGAATTTGCTTTTTTTGCGTTTAGCATGGCTGACTATTTTAGTTAACATTTCATTAAAGAAAAAACGATTTGGCAAAGTAGTCAAGCTGTCATAATGCGCTACACGTACTAAATTTTCTTTATTGGTCGTCAACTCTTTTTCAACAGATTTTCGTTCAACAATTTCTTGTTGTAACTGAATATTGGTTTTTTGTAATTCTTGCGTGCGTTCTTTTACACGCAGTTCTAGTTTATTGTGAGAAGCCTCAATAATATCCATCATAGAGTTAATTTGATTTGCTAATGAAACGATTTCATCATTACCCTGTATTTCCAGGCGCTCTGACAGGGTAGGGTCTTTGCTTATTTTAGCCACTGTCTGGTCTAATGATTCTAAACGTCTAATAACCATAACACGTAATAACCACAACATTAATATCGAGAATAAAATGCCTAATGTCACAAAACTCATCAGAAAATAATTTATTATTTTCAATCCTGATAAATAAATAATCCGAGTACTGGTTGTTTGCAACATGCCTATAGATTTGCCATTGATGTCTTTAATAACGATATAGCCATGTAATGTATTTTTATCATAAGGGCTAATAATAAATCCGGCTGACTGGGTTGAGGCGGTTTGTAACGCTTTAGTCAGAGCAGAGCTTGCCGCTATTTGATCAGGTAAATATAAAACCGTATTAACCTGAGTGGTTTTATTAATATGTTGAATAATATTCGAGGAAAGTAAACGTCCAAATATAGCTTTGCCTAAGGGCGGTTGTCTTTTATCACCGTCAGTAATGCTGGTAGATACGATAATCATAATACCATCAGCAGTTAAGATGTATCCACGTTGATTGTCTTGTGCTTTTACCCATGGACTATCTGCATAAATATAATTTTCAAATCCTTTTGGATACTGCGCATACTGTTGAGTCATTGTATCTATAGCTTTACCTGCTACTTGCTTACCTTGATTATTCCAGTACGTAATCACATTAATATTTGAGTTAATAAAAGTAGGCATTTTGAAGTTATTGGTTACAAAGTTGGGATTTTTTCCATTCATGAAATTGTATGCGTCTGTCCAATGAGACCAGTCAGCAGCATAGGTATATAGAGTAGTGCCATTTTGCTCAAGTGCTTGATTAACTCTGTTAAGATCACGGTTAGCACGTTCATTTTCTAAAGACAAAAAATTATGAAGCAAAAGATAATGTGAAGCTGCATAAGTGACAATCAAGAAAGTTGCCCAAACCAAGCTTATCGAGATGAGTACTTTATTTCTTAGTTTCATTGTGGGCATGACCTCTAATGGATAGAAAAGACACTTAGTCCAATAATTATACTACAAGTAGCGCCATTTTTCGAATGTTCTTTCTTTTCAATGTGTTGGTACTGTCTTAACAGGTTGATATTATATATCTGTCTATTTAATAACATATTTTAGGTGCAATGAGGATATTGCACACATCGTGGACTATACTTAGACCGTAACTGATTATTCTTTGAGAAACTATAGCTATTCAGTTTTTTATATTCTGACTGAGATCGGGAGAATAAGAAAATGGTGACCATTCCTGTTTACAAAAATAATGATCCACCGATTGTTGTGATCGGTGCTGGGCCAAGTGGATTAGCACTTGCGCTGGGTGTGCTAGATAAAGGATATAAAGTTTTATTAGTGACTAAATACCCTTATGTTACTCGTGCGCAACGGATGAAATTAGATAACGCAACCATGAAAACACTTGAAAAATATTATGATAAAAAGAACCCAAAAGATATAAAATTTTTTAACGAACTAAAGAGATCTCAATCAATTTTCGGTGGTACTCATTCCGTCGGGAGCATTGAACGTTTTCTGCTTCGAAAAGTAGACGATAAAATAGCTGCTGGCATGCATATCACCAAGATCGATGAAAGATCTGGCTCACTTAAAGATGTAAATTTAAACGAACAAAAAGTCACAATCACAATTAAAACCAAGAGCGATGATAAAATTCAAATAGTAAAAAATGAAACAACACAAGAAGTTCCTTTTCTTCATTTAATTGATGCCAGTGGCAGCAGAAGAACGGCTTTTCAATTAGTAGCTGATAAGGATAAGGATAAGAAAGAAGAGATTTCAGAAAAACTTAATGCAAATATTCATTTGGCACAGGGTACAGCTATCTTTCGTATCGATGAAGATAAGAAAAAAGCTTTTCCGCAACTGGATAAAAAGGAAGTCAATTTCTTATTTCCAAAAACAGTACATATCCCAAAATTATCCAATGAAGAAGTAGGATATTTGAAAAAAGAGTTTAAATGGGAATATGACTTTCCACCCAATACTTATATTATTACAAATGCCGATAGAACAAAATTTTATGTCGGTGGTGATATTCCGAGTTCTATTCTTCAAATTGAAGATAAAGCGGTGAAGCGTGAACAAGTAGAAGCCTGGAGTAGATATATATTGGAACGTCATTTTAATATAAATGATACAAAAAATGATTTGACCATTGTTAAGGAAGTTACCCAAGCTAAAATTGACAAATACAAGGAAAAATATAATTTAGATGATGATGAAGCAAAAAGGGCTGCAACTTCAAAAATAAATTTAAGTGTCACTGCATTTTCATTGGAAAATTTATCCAGGGTGAAAGATCCTATTCGCAATGTATCAACCAATGAAGGTGAAGTCCGTGTATTTGCTGGAATCGGCGATACTATGCAAGACCCTTATTTTCATAAAGCACATGGGGTGAATGATGCATTCACAGAAGTCAATGAATTTCTTAATTGTTTGCCTGATAAAAAAAGCAAACGTTCATTTAATCTTGACTCACTTAGTAAATTATATACTAAATTAACTAAACAGCACGACGAACGTCTTAAGGATAGCTCTAAAGAACATGCAGCTAAACAAAGTCATTTTGCGCTTGAAAATAAATCTATGCCGGAAAACAATCGACTATCAGAAAGCAAAAATGCAATGTCAGAAGTGATACCCGAGAAAAAAGATATAATAGAAAGTTTCTGTGATCCTATATTTCGTCATGCTTTGTTATTGCTTACGTCAGCAAAATCTGCCAATGATCTTGAAGAGTGCAAGAAATTCATAAATGAGTCATTAGTCATTATTAAAAGTCAAATTGATTTGATCATCGACGAATGTCCTAAAGAGACTAAGTCAGCGTTAATCGAAAAATTATTATTAGATAAAATAAAATCTGGGCTCAATATTCAGCCTGAAGATACAGCTAAAAAAATTAGCTTAACTTCTTTGTTCACAAAAAAGGCACCTTCTGTCCCAACCTCTCGCGATAAACTGGAATTACTTAATAAAATATATCTGCAAAATGCACCATCCATTCAGCAAGCTCCTACCCATCAATTAAAATGATATCGCTAAAATCATTACGATACATTCTTTAAAAGCACGTATAATGCTCCAGTGCCACCTTCTTTTGATTTAGCAGAGCAAAATGCCAAAATATCGCTTGTCTGGCGTAACCAATGATTCAGTTTGTTTTTTAAAATAGGATCAACGTGCGCGCGGCCTTTGCCATGAACAATAAGCACTTGACGTATTCCTTGACGCTGACACTCAAGAATAAAGCGGGCTAATGCTTCCCGTGCTTCAGTGACAATCATGCCATGCAAGTCCAATTTTGCTTCTATTTCATATTCTCCGGTACGCATTTTACGAATCATTTTGTGCTGGATGCCTGAGCGGAAAAACTCAATTAATTGATTTGAACCCACGGATTGATGAATGTCGTAATCAGAAAACTGAAATAAATCTGAGTTATTAGTTTCTAATTGAGTTTTTTGTCGACGTTTGAGAGGAAGAGCAGGGGGTTGCGGTGTGATTTTTTTAGTATGAATCAACCGCTTGACGCCTTTCATCGCTTCTTGGAAGGCAACTTTATCTAAATCGCTTAATTCAGGTTTTTTAGTCATTGTTTAAGTTGTAGCTTAGTCAGGGTTCTTGATACAATCTTACACTAATTTGGTGACCCCTATGAATGATAAAGATATATTACAACGATTTCTTTTCGATAATGCCCCTGTGCGGGGTGAGCTTGTTCATCTTAATGAAAGCTATCAACAGATTCTTGAGCAACACACCTACCCGACGTTGATACGTCAATTATTAGGTGAAGCACTGGCCGTTGTTTGTTTATTGAGCGCGCTCATTAAAGGAAAAGGGCGTCTGACACTGCAGTTTCGTGGAACTGGGAAGCTAAAATTACTGTTAGCGCAATGTGACCATTTATTTAATATAAGGGGCATTGTTCAACATGAAGGTGAGTTATCCGAAAGTGAACTATTAGAAGCGCAGCAGCAAGGTATGTTAGCGATCATGATAAACCCTGAAATACCGAACGCATCGAATTATCAAGGTATTGTTGCATGGCAAGGCGCATCTTTAACGCAGGCTATTGAAGGCTATTTTATGCAGTCTGAACAACTACCCACACGGCTGTGGTTAGCGGTGAACGAAACCAGTGCAGCAGGGTTATTATTGCAAATATTACCCAAAGAAAAAACAGAGTTATTAGAAAATGACTGGGCGCATTTGACTCTATTAACAGAGACAATAAAACCCGCAGAATTGCTAGAGCTAGACAATACCACCTTGTTACATAGACTTTATTCACAAGAAGAAGTGCGACTTTTTGAGGGGGCGCCTGTTGCTTTTCGTTGTACTTGCTCGGTGAAACGTTGTGAAAATGCTATTTTAGTCTTAGGTCAGGAAGAGGCAGAGCAAGAATTAAAGGGTAAACAAACAATCAGTGTGACATGTGAGTTTTGCAATAAAGAGTATAGTTTTGATCGCGTGGATGTTGCAGCCATCTTTAAAGAGGGTGGGCACCCGCAATCGTCTACGCAGGTGCATTAGAGTGTTTATTAGTGACGGCTCGCTTCGCCGCCGTCATTGCGAACGAAGTGAAGCAATCCAGCTCGAAAGCAAGACTTCAGAAAGCTAATCTGAGGTACTAAGCTTTGCTTTCGAGCTGGATTGCTTCACTTCGTTCGCAATGACGGCGCCGAGATCAGCTGTTACGTTTATATAAGGTGATATTAATCTATGTTAAATATGTTTTACGATTTTTTTGTGGTGTTGTTATTTTTTATTTCGTTTAAATTATACGGCATATACGTAGCCACCACAGTGGGCATCGTGGGTAGCGTTCTTCAAGTTATTATTACCCGTATTTTTCGAAAAAAATACGACAAAAAACAGCTGCTTGTGATGGCGATATTTTTAGTATTTGGCGGTATGACGCTTTATTTCCATAACCCGATTTTTGTAAAATGGAAACCTACCATCATATTCTGGATTTTCAGCATTGCTTTTTTTATTAGCCAGTTTGTTGGCAAACAATCGTTGATACAACGTATGATGGGACATGCTTTAGAAGGTAAATCAGCAGTATCTAAAAAAGTATGGCATCGACTGAATCTTGCTTGGTCATTGTTTTTTCTTGTATTAGGCGCGATTAATATTTTCGTCGCTTATCATTTTACAACAGATGTCTGGGTTAATTTTAAATTATATGGCATTTTCAGCGCCATGTTATTGTTTGGTTTTGCGCAGGCCTTTTTTCTGGCGCGTTATATCGATAAATAATCTTATGAATACACCAGATCGCATGATTCTAATCAAACAGCGCTTACAAACTGCTTTTTCGCCAACGCGGGTTGAAGTGCAGGATGATAGCGCCCAGCATAAAGGTCATGCGGGTAGTCGAGATGGGGCAGGGCATTATACAGTGTTCATTGAAGCAGATTGTTTTAAGGGTCTGTCGCGCATTGAGATTCATAGGGAAATTTATCGTGTGTTAAGTGATATGATTCCTGAGCAGATTCATGCGTTGCAAATTAAAGGTTACTAACGAACTGTTGTAACTTATTACCAAAATTTAAATTCTAATGTTTTATTATTTCAAATTTGTCTGCAAACCCTGTAAATGAGCAATTAAATGTTAACTCTTTAATCTCCGCACCTTGGTTATCTGTTATCTTTTTTAATTCATCTCCATCAGTTGCAATTTGACATATAATATTTGCAAGAAGTAATTGTGCAGACTTCATCAGTACAAGATTTATTTGCAACTGAGTGGGTAACTTTAAAAATTCATCTAAGAAAACAACACTGAGTTTTTCAGTGAGATTGTTAATAGCATTCGTAATTAATTCATCATCTATTTCATAGCTCATCTTTATATCCTAAGTAAAAATAATGGGGCGTTTCGGGGCGGCCTGATCAGGAAGCCAAATTATGAATCAATCATAGCAGCATAAAATCCACAAGTATAAAATTAAAATTCCATCTAATCAAAGCATTATCAGACTTTCATGACAAAACATCACTATATAAAACTCCCCCAACTTGCGTCGTTAAATAAAAATTCTAAAAATATAAAATTGTTCTTTTTTGATTCTTGATATGATGACATTATGCGCGACCACCCTAAATTAAGGTAAAGAGAGGCTTAACATGTACAATAAATACAAACATATTGCTTCGAAAATTATTAGCATATTAAAAAAATTAAGATTGTTTTTGATTATTGGGATAGGAAGTAGTTTTCTCATTTCTGCTTGGGGTGATGATAATGTTATAAATGATGATAATGTCGAAGTTAATACAGTCACACCATTAGAAAAGTTACCTGACATTTATAATCGATACACTGAGATATATCCGAAATGTCTGGCCCAGCTTCCACAATTAGCCTATGTTAAACTAGCATATTGGGGATTTGATAATAAAGAACATACGGGCGCATTAATTGTCAATAAAGAATTGGCCCAAGATGTTTTAAGTATATTTAAGAAATTACGTACTAAGCATTTTCCTATTGAGCAAATGTGTCCGGTCAATGAGTTTCATAATAGCGATGATGATTCCATGGCAGCGAACAATACTTCTGCATTTAACTGTAGGGAAGTAACAGGACACCCTGGGGTGTTCTCACAGCATGGTCTTGGTCGCGCAATTGATATTAATCCTAAAATTAATCCTTATGTAAAAAAGGTTGAAATGACAGATCCAAAGACAGGTGTAACAACAACATCTGTGTTGGTGTTGCCACCCAATGGTCAAGACCATGTTGATCGTAATGCCCCTGAAGAAGGAAAAATTACTCAAAAGAACTTCATTTACAACTTATTCACGGACCGTGGGTGGGACTGGGTTGGCGGCTGGTATGATGTGCAAGATAATCAACACGTTGAAAAACGGGCCTATGGAGAAAAGCGTGATCCCAACGGATACCCTCCTCCTAAAAATGTAAATCCATTATAACGGATTAGCTTATCGTCATTGCGAGCGAAGCGAAGCAACCTAGTCTTTTGGGCGTTGATTAGAACCATTTATGCTCGAGGCAGCTCAGTCGCTCTACTTCAACCCCTCACCGTCGTAAGCATCCATGGCTTTTAAATTTTATTCAGACTTAATTGATTTACTCTTGTTTTTAACAATTGCAAATAGGATTTTTTCATTTCATTCGATAAAAAACTATGTTCGATTATGTTGTGCCATTCTGGCAACTTAATACGGATATCATTGACTATAGTATTCATTATTTTATCATTCAACCCTAATCTCTTTTTTCCAAAATAATTTAATAATGTTTTTTCGTTCATATTTTTTTTCTTTCCATCTAGCGGAAGCGCTATTTCTTCCGCCGACTTGCCTTGGGCGATCGTCGTATTAATCAGATCATAACTCGGTGATAGTGAAACTATTTCATTATGACTAATCAGAGAAAAATTTTTTAAATGCATATCCTCATTTCCAACAAGAAAATTAAATAAAGTCAGTTTTAATAATTTAACAAACTCAATAATAGGGTAGGTGCAATACGTGGATATCACACCCGCGACTTGCTCCATGGAGCTTTTATACTTTGTATCTCTATCCATTCCTAGTAATTGCGCAAAATCTTCTACTGCAACTTTTTTATTTTTAGGCAGCCTATCAAATCGTTTAATAAAATAGGTCATACTATTATCTTTTGCATAAACCAATCCATGAATGGGTACTTCCAGCCCAATTGTCGCTGCTAACGACATCGTAAGAGCTTCATTTTCAGGCAATTCTGGATAGAGTGAGCCTTGTGTTTTTAAAATATAAGTACCCTTGTTATCTACAATTTCAAAGCACTGCTCTTTAATTTTCAATACAGCACTTAATTTGGTTTGCACGCCTTGAACAGACATTTTTCCTGCACGCTGAATAGCTTCAGTTCGTTGTTCTTGTGCGGTGAATGGTAATGGAAGAAAATCGTTTAGTTTTGGAGATAGCAAGCGCAAGCCTCGCTTCGAATAACTCTCATCTTCGCTGATGACTTCATAGGTAATGGGACAATACTTCATGCAAATCCCTCAATAGTGACAGCGCCCACAACATCTTGCCCCACTTTCAATAGTTGTCCAAAATAATCTTTTCTATCAAGCTTATGTTTAAATAATAAAGCTTCGAGCATTTCACCTTCAGGTAATAATCCTTCAAAAAAAGCGGGGAATTTCTCATAGTGATATGTTTTATTTTTAAGTGGCATTGTCAAAGATACAGGGTACCCTTTATAGTTTTCTTCATAAGTAAAGCTATACTGATCGTTGTTGAGTTTTTCTAAAATCCCAGCAAATACACCATTCACTAAAACACGTGCTTTATTCATTTATCAATCTCCGACTTAAAAGGTGCGTCTAGCCTTAACTGGATATTCAAAACTGCCAGCACGCATAACAACGATTTTAGCTGTATCGTTTCTTTGCCTTTTTCAATATCGTATATAACGGTCTTACCTACACTAGCTAGATCAGCGAGCGCTTGTCGTGATAGCCCGCTTCGTTTTCGGTGATACCTGACCATGTCGCCAATTTCATCCGGTCTCATTATGTTAAATCCTCACAAATGATCGCCTATTTTACTGCTTCAACAGTAAAAAATACCTGTTATGTAAGATTATAAAGCATTTTAAATATAAAACCAAGTAAAATGGCCGCTATAACAGTAAAAACAGGATAATATTTGGCTACTTCACTGTTTTTCTAATAGAGTAGCTTATTATTTACCGCTATTGCAGTAAATCATGAAAAGACTGACCAAAGACTGATCAATAAATTGACATATCAGGCCAAAAATGATATCTTCAGCGCTAAGAATAATCAATCATATCTATTTTTAACAGTCACTTCAGATCAGAGTTAAAGAGGCCTAATAATATGAAATTATTTGCACTATTAGACCAACTGGTCTCATCAAAGATAATGATGGATTATTATGTCGATAAAACTAAAGAATACGTAAAAAACGATATAGAGGTTCCTGCTAGTTTTATAAAAATCTTACAAAAAATAAATGCAACAAATAACTTTAAAAATACCCAACTAGTTGATTCATCAGATATTGAAACACTAGAGAAAGACTTGGATGCGCTCCCTGAGCCCTACTATAATACATTTGTTTATATATTAAGTTTAATCAGAGACAGCATAGCTAACGAATGTAATGAGGAAATAACTACGTCTCAACAAACAATTAAAGATGCGTTGCTTGCTGGCGTACCTTTACCTCAAGATACTCAGACTAAACCATCTAATCATATAATACTGTTACGAAACTTTCAAAAGCTGCACCCTTTTCATCAATACAAACATCAAAATACTTGGGCGCCCTTTGATAGCCCTCGATTTGATAACAGCTATCGTCAAGCAATTCAAATGGCCCTTGGAATCAATGCGTTATTTTTAGTAGGCAGAATTTCGAAGGAAGAATATGTTAATGATATGTCTTTTTCTCCAGAACTCAAAAAAATTAATACTGAATTAGGAAAAGATTGCGTTATTTTTTCCACTGATGGCCTTTGGAAAAAAGGCAGCCCTCTTTTAGCAACCAATGGATCAGAAATTATCTATGCTTCAGAAATTATCAGTGCTTCAGAACGCGAAGAAGATAAAAATGAAAATGGAAAAGTATTTGTTTCTCGTCATAATTATAATCATACTCTTCCTCAAATC
>DHJK01000154.1 GCA_002404295.1 Legionellales bacterium UBA4722 | reverse complement strand
CTACTATTGAAATAAAAAAATATAGAAATATTTATCTTATTTCAACATTAGCGATTTTAGGCGCCGTTCCTACAGGATTTTTTAGCTATTTTGGTTATGGTAAAATATTATCAAGTAGCGTAAATATTACGATAAGCATCATTGTATTCATTGTGAATGCGGGTATCAATTTTACAGCTATCATCAATTTAATAAAGAGCGTAAAAAATATCTTTGCCGATCTCAGCTTTACTAAAAAAATAAATATTTTTCGTACGATTGCTTGTATTATAGGCGCACTTTTAGGCGCATTAATAAGTCTTACCGCCTTTTTAGCTACAAGTGATGGTATTGCAAATATTGCTTTAAGCTACAACGTATCATCTGTAATTGCATTAAGACTAGCGTTTGTTTTAGCCTTCATAGCTTGGCTACCCTTAGGCGCACTTTATTTAAATTCTACAGGGCTTGTTACTGTAAAAATGTATGATTTTATATCCCAATTTACATCCACTATCAAAAACTTGAAATTCTATGATTTATTATTACTTGTTTTTGTTTTATTATCAGGCACGGCATTTGCACGTATGGTTTATGATTTCTATAACCCACAAAATATGATACCCGATATTTTCAAATTACCTGTCATTCAAACTATTGCTTACAATTACTTAATGCCACTCGCATTACTGTCATCTGCAGCTGTTAATTACTTTGCTCTATCCAATATTATTCATAAGAAAAAATAGTTGGCTTGTTCCAAAACAAAAATATAAATTTAGTAATTAGGCTGCTTACAACTAAGCGTTGCGTCATCTCACCTGTCCTGATTATAGTTCTTTATCAAAGTGGTTATCAAAATTAAAAATAAAATAGCCACATATCCATTTTAAAAATTACGAAATATTAAACCCTTGATTAATTGCTGAAAACATTTGATAAAAACCAGCAAGTACAACAAGCTCAACATAACCTTCCATACCGTATGCATTAATTGCATCAGTCTGCACTCTATCCGGTATATTTTTCCAGCACAATGCCGCATCTAATACTTGCGCAGCTAAGTGATACGGCGCTGGATACACTTGATTAGATATGCCGTGCGTTTTAAGTGTATTAATAATCGTTTTTGGCACGCAAGCTGCGATCGCATGCTCAAGATGATCATCCCACTCAAAAATGGATTTTGTGTATTGTGCAACAGCAAGCACTACAAATTGATAAATATTTCTTGATAAATGTCCTTGAAATTTAAGGTATGAACCCAGCGCTTCAATTTTTTGACATAACGCAGGGTGATTCATCAACGCGGCATAGGGGCCATCAAAGGGTGCATCGTGACTCTTTCTTTCTGCAACCATTTTGTCATAAATGAGTTTGTTTTTAGGATCGAGTTGATTTGGATCAAAAGGTAGATGTGCCATAAAGTACTCCATTATTCTTGATAAGACCAACTGGCACAAGCCGCAGACCAGTCTTGTACGGGTGTAACACAGCGTTTATCCGCTTTAACATCAATGACTGTTGGACCTTTGTTTTTTAATGCAGTAGAAAAAGCTTGAGCTAGTTCATCAGGGTGTGAAACGGTAATCCCCTCTCCTCCTAATGCGATTGAAAAACCTGCCCAATCTAAATCAGGTAAGATAGTTAAAGCATTAGGTACAGGTCCTTCAGTGTGTGCACGTAGCCAGACATTCCCTAATGCAGCGTTATTGATGACAACATAAATAATGGGTAATTGATAACGAGCTGCTGTGGCAATTTCAATACCCTGCATATGCATACAGCCATCTCCGGTGATTACAGCTACTTTTTTGGTAGGTTGCGCACATTGCACACCTATTGCTGCGGGAATTGCCCAACCCATGGGCCCAAGATTGGTTGCAGATATGTAGGTGAGAGGATCATAGGATGTCCAATAATGCCCTGCAAAAGCACGATGAGCGCCTGAGTCTACGAGTAAAATGCCATCACGAGGGAAAACGTGACGTAACTCACTTATTACGCGAGCAGGATGTATTGGAATGGCGGAACTGTTACAATCTTGCGAATTTTGCAAACGAGGTTGTGTCAATATACTGGATAGCCATTTTTTACGTCCCGCTATCGTTGATTCCAGCGCAGGCTTAATCATTTCTGTTTGATCTACAAGCCAAGCCAGATAAGCCCCCGCATCACCTACGATTGCGCTTCCAACTAAATGTACTCCCATTGCCAATGTATCAAGATTAACGCATATTGTATTTTGAGGAGTCATCTTAAGTGTCCAATGCATGGTATCTCGCTCATTCAAGCCAGAACCTAACAAGATAAGCAAATCAGGCGGATTATCCAGTATGGCCATTCTTGAGTGATGTGTGCCAGCATAGCCAAATACACCGAGTGAGAGTGAATGATCTTCTGGAAAAATACCTTTAGCACGTAACGTTGTGGCCACTGGAATATGCCAACGCTCAGCAAATTGACGTAAGAGAGTTGCACCTTCAGCATGCTCAACACCCGCACCTGCTAAAATAACAATACGCACAGGCGCTGATCCATCAGGTCCTTTGATGAAATGATTTAATGTAGTCTTTGCACCTTCTAAAGACAGCACACGAGCATGAATTAAATCAAGACTGAGCGGCTTATAAGTGGCATGGATAGTGGCAACTTGGCTATCTGTAGGTATAGAGAGATGAACAGGGCCTGCAGGCTCAGTTCGCAAATGAATCATGGCATGACGAAAAAGATGATGTAAATTTTGGGGATTATCAATAGAGCTTGAGAAGCGAGTTACACTTTTTAATATATCAACATCATTTAACGATAAACTGCTCGCATCCTGAAACATACCAAGACCTTCTATCGCAGTAGCTGCCTCTCCACTCAGGACAAGCAGCGGTGAGCCATCCGTTTTTGCCGTTGCAACGGCTGTCACGGTATTTGTGAGCCCGGGCCCGCCAATACAAAGTGCAGCGCCCCACTTACCACTCGCTCGCGCATAACCGTCTGCCATATAAGCTGCACCGCCCTCTTGCGCTGCGACTATAGGTGTAAGTGTATTTTGTCTCCCAAGAGCAGGCAGGAATGGATCAATTAAGCCGCCTGGCACCATGAATAAGTGATTAATCCCTTCTTTTATTAAACAATCGAGAATAAAGTCTGCGCCTAACATTGATTTTCCTTAATCATGTACTAGCCTGATATTCTAACAAAATTAAGGGTTGTTTCCACGTGAATAATAAATATATATAGGGTTCCTCAAGAGAGGTCCGGTATGGATGAGTGGGATGAAGAAATAACTTACCTCCTGCACCTTTTTGGGAGAGTCATAGGCAATAGATGAGGTGTAGAGCGATGGGATAAAAGATTGTTTCTGATCCTGTAATAGAGGTTTGCTGTTGATTGATCTCTTGT
>DHJK01000002.1:3295-20273 GCA_002404295.1 Legionellales bacterium UBA4722 | reverse complement strand
CAAGGGGAGAGGTGTCCTAAGCACCGCTGTAATAAATTGCTGAATCTTAATAATGTTTTTTTCTCCTCTTAATATTTCTACCCCACTAGACACATCAACACCTTGTGGTCGAAAATTCTGGATTGCATCCACAACATTCGATGGAGATAACCCTCCTGCTAGCATCCAGCGAAAAGGCAGATCATAATGAAATGATAAATGATCAATTTTATTACCTTGCCCTGGTTCAATATGATCGATCAAAATCATATCTTTTTCTGAATCAAGATATTGCAATCCATCATCAGTCAGTAATTGACCTTCCACAGTTAAATTCAACACATATATTTTCTGATAGGTAGCAGGTAACAAATGATGATACGCACGCGCTATTGCCCCATGTAATTGCGCTATATTAATATCAGTGACCTCACAAATATGTCGCATCTCAACATCGGTTTGATTAACAAATACACCAACAGGCAAAGCACCTGCTTTTCTCACGGCGTGAGAAATCAATCTCGCTTGATCCAAATCCACGTACCTCGATGATGTAGGATGAAAAACAATCCCAATATAATCCGCCCCAGCAAGCGCAGCTTGCTCAGCCAACTCGGCATCACGAATACCGCATATTTTTATCATTAGATTAGCCATAACGACATTCCATAATGAATTGCTCAGGATCTGGTGATTTAACCAACGCTTCGCCTATTAATACGGCATCAAAACCGGCATTATGATATTCACGCGCCATCGCAGGACGTACAATTCCTGACTCTGCAACTTTAACAATACTATCCGGAATGGCAGTCACCAGTTTCAGAGCACAACTCATATCAACTTCAAATGTGTTGAGATTACGATTATTGATACCGATGATGTCAGCACCGCAATCTATAGCTATTTGAATCTCATCAAGATTATGAACTTCAACTAACACATCCATACCCAACGTACGTGCAAACTCAATAAGCTCTCTTGCTTTAATGCCAAGAATAGAAATAATACACAACACCGCACTTGCACCGGCATGAAATGCTTCTGCAATTTGTACTTTATCTATAATAAAATCTTTACGAATAATTGGAATTGAATCATTACCGATTGTTTCTGCTACCTGGGTTAAATCACCCAGATGACCGCCAAAAAATTTTTTATCTGTTAAAATGGATAAGGCATTTGCACCACCTGCGATATAGCGCTTTGCCAGACTGACTGGATCAAAAATAGGTGAAAGTAAACCTTTACTGGGTGATTTTCGTTTAATTTCTGCAATCACAGCCAGTGAGGATGACCTCAACACACTTTTAAAATTAGAAACACGTTTATGTTGCAAATAACCATACAATATTTCTGCAATTGAATGATGAGAATCATTTTGCAAACAGTGATACAAATCAGCTATTTCACGTTGCTTTTGAAGGAGTATGGGTGCTAGCTTATTTTTCATGTGAAAATATTTTCCAGTTATTTAACAATGTTAGAGCAGCGCCGCTATATAATGTATGGCTTGCATAGACAACAGCATCAGTGATTGAAGGATACAAACCATAAATGTAGAGTGCGACAGCTGCATTTAGAATCAAGGTATCAGCGATTGGTCCGCGATTTCCTTCGAATGCTTCTAATAAAAGCTGCGCATTTAATTTTGCATCGCCACCACGTAAATCAGAAATTTGACACCGTGACAAACCATAATCCAGCGGATCAATGCTATATTCAATTTTTTGATTTTTGTTAATTTCAATTACTTTTGCGCGGCCAACACAACTGATTTCGTCTAAACCCATGCCGTGAACGACGATCGATCTATCACAACCTGTTTGAATAAGGACATCCGCCATTATTGGCAGTAATTTTTCATTCGATACACCTAAGACGATATAAGCTGCATGTGTTGGATTTAATAATGGCCCTAACATATTAAAAGTGGTAGGGACGTTTAATTTTTTTCTAAAATCTCTTAATGCTTGCGTCATAGGATGAAAACTAGGTGAATAACAGAATCCTATACCTATTTTATCTATACTTTGGCCAATTAAATCCGGCGTCATATGGATATTGATACCAAGCGCTTCAAGCACATCAGCAGAGCCTGTGAGTGATGAAACAGCACGGTTACCATGTTTAGCCACTTTAATGCCGCAACTGGCAGCAAGGATCGCACTACCTGTTGAAATATTAATAGTATTCAAACCATCACCGCCTGTACCTACAATATCGAGTACAGCATGCTCTGTAGGCACGACAATCATTTTATTGCGTAGAGCATTTACAATTGCCACCAGTTCATCAGCCGTTTCTTGTTTTGCACGCAATAAAACAAGGAATGCGGCAATTTGTAGTGGATTGATCTCCGGATCCAACATTTCATCGAGCACTTGCTGGCAAACGCTATTTTTTAAATTTTCACCACGCATGAGCTGCTCTATGCAAGATTTTAATATCATGCGAGCACACCTTGTAATGCAGCCTGTTTAGTGCAGATTGAAACAAAATTTCTAAACAAGAATTTGCCTTCGGGTGTCATAATAGACTCTGGATGGAATTGGACGCCAAACAGGGGTAGTTTTATATGACGTATCCCCATAATTAGATGTTGCTTATTTTCAGCTTCAATGACTAATGTTGATGGCAGGTTATGACGATCAGCAATCAATGAGTGATAACGCGCTGCTTTAAAGGGCAAGGGGAGTGAACGATATAAATTTGTATTACGATGATAAATTAAATCATCCTTGCCATGCATAATTTCATCTGACTGTATAACAGAACCACCTAGGGCAATAGTAAGCGCTTGATGACCAAGACAGACTCCCAATAATGGCGTCGGGTCAATGTTTCCAGTTACGATTGCGCGAATTAAATCTACACAAATGCCTGCATTTTCCGGTCGCCCTGGCCCTGGCGAAAGAATGATGCCCATCGGCTTTAATTGTTTAATATCATCGATAGTCATTTTATTATTACGAATAACATGCACATCAGTATAAAGCGGTGATATGGCTTGATACAGATTGTAGGTAAAACTATCATAATTATCGATGATTAATATCATAGTATTCTCCATGTGCGACTGCAATTGCATTTAACATTGATTGTGCTTTTATACCCGTTTCTTGCGCTTCTTTAGCAGGGTTTGAGTCATAAACAACACCGGCACCTGTTCGAACTGTAGCAACACCGTCTTGTAGAACAGCCATTCGGATGGCAATACAGCTATCAAAATTACCTACTGAATCAATACGACAAATAGCACCGCCATATAATCCGCGACTTGATGACTCTAATTCATCGATAATTTCCATTGCTCTAATTTTTGGCGCGCCGGTAAGTGTGCCTGCTGGAAATGCCGCGGCAAATGCATCAAAAGCATCGTATTTTTCTTGTATTTTTCCCGTTACTGTTGAGGTGATGTGGCTGACATGAGAATAATGTTTTACTTGCAATAAATCGCGCACAACCACACTACCCGGTTCACTTACTACACCTACATCATTGCGTGCCAAATCCACTAGCATCATGTGCTCTGCTAACTCTTTTTTATCACTTAACAGATCATGCATTATTTCATAATCACTTCTCAGAGCTGTATGCTTAACAGTCCCTGCGAGCGGATTAACAGTGACTTCTTTGTTATGCACACTGACTAATCGCTCTGGTGAAGCACCTATAATGACATTTGTTTGAGTAGGAAAATAAAACATAAATGGTGCAGGGCTTATTTTTCTTACTGTTTTATAAATTTCTAAGGTTGGTATTGAATAATTGCGTTTGTAACGGCGCGACAAAACAATCTGAAAAGCATCACCACGAGTAATATATTGTTTTGCTTTTACTACCAGATTTATGAAATCTTCAGCAGGCGTATCACATTCAACAGGTAATGTGATTTTATTATTTTTTGGTGTAGGTTCTTCATATTCTTCATCAGCAAGTCGCTTGATGATTTCTGAAATTTCCTGTTGCGCTTGATTGTAGTCAACAACAGGGTAATCACCCACATCCACCACTACGCTGATCAAGATAGTTTTATTTTGATAATCAAATGTCAGGCTTAACTTATAAAAATTAAACAAAAGCACGGGTAATGACGCATCTGGTTTGTGGCGGCTCGGTATATTTTCAAAACTACTAACTACGTTATAACTTATAAACCCAATTGCATTGGTAATCAACTCAGCCACATCCGATTGCGTTGAAAATGCCATGTTCTTTTGAAAATAACGTAAATCTGCTAATGGAGCAGCTGGAATATCGTTATGATTAATTGCAAAAGTTGATATCAGATCAAAGCACATATAAGAATTGCGAGGGGAATGATCTTTATGCTGATCTTCGAAAATCACACCTTCTGTTTTATAAATCTTATTAAGCAAGCTATAAACATGCATCGGTGATAATTTGTCAGCCGGTATTTTTTTAAAAATGGCTACTCTTTTTGACTCTTTTGCATGAATCAGGAATTCATCTAAGGATAGGTATTGTTTCATTTGTAAACTCCAGTTATACTGAACTTGTGTAATGCTATAACGCTACACGAGTGCTGTCAACAGGGCAACAGCTTACCTCACTGCTGTCATTGCGAGCGTGAGCGAAGCAACCTCGTCATTGCGAGCGCGAGCGAAGCAACCTAGTCTTTTGAAAGCTGATTAGGACCATTGAAGCTCAAAAGCAGCATTGAAAGACTAGGTTGCTTCGCTCGCGCTCGCAATGACGAGGTTGGAAGTAAGCTGATATTCAACAGGGGGGGGTGTTAAATGATATGCACATTAGATAACAAACTTACAGTCCTTATAGGCTTTATGCAGGTAGGAAAAACACTGATTGGACGATCTCTTGCAAACATGCTGCATGTAAAATTTATTGAATTAGACAGCAAAATTGAACAATTATATGAAAAAAGCAATCTCACATTTCTAACCTGCAGACAAATAATGCTGCTTCATGGTGAGTCCTACTATCGAGAATTAGAAACTACAGCATTACAAAAATCACTTAAACGCCAATCAGGTATTCTGATACTAGGAGGAGGAACATTATTAAACCCATATAATCAAGAGGCTATAAAGCCTTACCCATTATTGCATATCATAGCTTCCCCTGGGATTGTCTTTGAACGCATTATGGTAAAAGGCCGTCCTGCTTTTTTTGATCCTCATAAAGATCCTTATGAATCTTTTAGCCGGTTATGGGACGAAAGGAATGCTATTTTCAAAAAAATGACTGCAAATATGGTCAATAATAACGGCACAATAACACAAGCAGTGAGCCAAGCTATCTCACATTTTCCGGCTCGAGAAAATAAAATCATACGGGACTCATACCTATGAATTACACGCGCATTAAAAAATTACCTTCCATAGAAGAGATTATTCAATTATATCCTTTATCAGATACTGGCCATAAAAAAATTATGCTAGACAGACGTGAAATAAAACATATTTTAGAAGGAAAGGACGATCGACTACTCATCATTGTAGGGCCTTGCTCTGCATGGCCGAAGAACGCTGTATTAGAGTATGCTAAACGACTCACCGAACTCAATGAGTCAGTAAAACATGCTTTAAAAATTGTAATGCGTATGTATATTCAAAAACCACGAACTGTCAAAGGGTGGACTGGACCTGTCAATCAACCTGATCCTTATGCAGAACCTGATATTGAAGCAGGCATTCATTATGTACGCGCTATGATGGTACAAGTTGTTGAAATGGGACTCCCTATTGCTGATGAATGTTTATTTACACACAATGCACGTGGATTTTCTGAATTAGTGTCTTGGTTTGCGATTGGCGCTAGAAGTAGCGAGGATCATGAGCACCGTATTTTTGCATCTGCTGCAAACTGTCCAGTCGGCATGAAAAACCCGACGCATGGCTCAATTGCCGTTGGTATAAATAGCGTATTAGCAGCACAGCATCCGCACGTTGCAGCGATTGATCGCTATGCGGTACAAACAGAAGGAAATCCCTATGCACATTTAGTATTGCGAGGCTGTAATCAAGCCTCTAATTATTCGCTCGCTCATCTTGAGGAGGTCAGTCAATATATGGCTATTCATCAAGTGAAAAATCCTGCGGTTATGATTGATGCGAGTCATGATAATAGTTTAGTGAATGGAAAAAAAGATCATCGTGTTCAACCTGAAATTATTTTTGAAGTGATGCGATATTTAAAAAATAGACCTGATTTACGTAAATTAATGAAAGGGTTTATGATTGAAAGTTATTTGAAAGAAGGCAATCAGAAATTAGAAGCGTGCAATCCCTCGACGATTGATCTTAATGGGTTGTCAATTACAGATCCTTGCCTGGGCTGGGAACAAACGCAAGATCTTTTGATTGAGTTAGCATATCTATCTAGTAGCGGGTAACTTCAGCGATTGTCTGCATGACTGCTTAAGCAGCGCTTGATTCACAATATGCAACAAACAGTCTAAAGGCTGCGAACTATAACAACCTCAAAACAATACTGTCACCCCAAAAGTCATTGTGTTTTGAATACCAGCCGAACCCCCATGACTCTGATAACTTCTAAACGCCCCATAATCCTGTTCATGCTCATATTCCGCATACACATTTAACCCAGGCATCAACCGATAATAAGGTCTCAACATATAACGCATTTGATTCAGCCCACTCCCTATTTCTGCTGCAGCCACAGACTTGGTTGCAGCGATACCACGCACCCCTAACCTCACAAAGAAATTATTGGTGATTTGACTATCACGCGATAACTCCACATCTAATTTTGCACTGCCACTGTGGTAATACCCTCTCACATCCGTATCAATAAAATAAGGCATGAGTCCTTCAATCGCGATGCCTGGCTGCCAATAAGGAGTATTCGCTGGACGATAGGTATAATTAACACCTCCTTTGATTGCCCAAAATTGATCAAGCAAATGCCAATAAAAAATATCCATATCTGCATCTTCCACAGTGCCTTTAGATACCTCAGCATCATTGGTAAATAATTCTAACTTGTTATAATCCGATCCATACAATCCTTTGTATGTCAGCCTCTCTACACTATGAAACGGATCAAAACCCACATCTAAAAAAGTAGATAACCATAATCCAGCATGATGCGCCATTGGATGCATCACGAGCACAGGATCAATAGGCCGCACTTCATCTATTCTGACAATGGGACGATTATGATAAGGCGTTTTCTTTACGACATGCTCAGGCTTTTCCTCACCTTTTGTAACCTCAATCAGTGTTGAATATTGAAATAAGCGCGACATACCCGACATCATGTGATAAAGAAGATGGCAATGAAAAAGCCATTGACCACTCTCATCTGCATCTACATCTGCAGTTATCAAAGCGCCTGGCGGCACATCGATGGTATGCAGCAATGGATCATAGGCACCTTTACCTTCTCGTAAAATAAACCAATGGCCATGGATGTGCATAGGATGGTGCATCATTGACGTATTTGTGAAAACAATACGATATCGTTTTCCTGGCTCAAAAATAATGGGTTTTGCCTGATGCTCTGACATACCATTGATAAACCAGATATAACGATCCATATAACCAAACAATTCCATATGAATAACCTTATAAACAGGTTTATGAGGATCATTGGTTTTGACTGCCGCAGTGACATTTTGATATTTCGTTTCGTGTGATGTTTTGTAAGAGAATGCAGGTGATAACATTTTATCGCCAATCAATGATGATTCCGTAGGCATGGTCATATCCATCGAATGATTCATAGACATACCATCACTCATATCCATTTCACCCATCATCAAAGACATCATTTCTCTCGTCACCGGTAAGGCTTCAGGAAATGGGGCAACGCTTTTATAATTTACAGTTTGATGAGAGTTCGTGATTAAAGCACCGAAGGCCGCACCCACTGTATCCATGGATTCGGCATAAATAATATAAGGATCATTGTTTTGAATTTTAACAAGTACATCATAGGTTTCACCCGGTGCCACTTTAAAATCGTTGACGAAATAAGGAATCACATCATTACCATCGATATGCACCATTTGCATGATTGTATTTGGCATTTTAACGTGAAAAATAGTGCTGCCACCAGCACCAATAAACCGTAATCGCACCACATCTCCCACTTTAACCGGTGCGGTCCATGGTATCGATGACGATTGGCCATTTAATAAAAAAGCATCATATGCGACATCGCTTATATCATAAATACTCATGCGCATTTGCTGCATCATCTTGTAATCATCCACTAAATTTTCACGCTCGCTGGATGATGCATGACGGTAATCATGAATAAATTTGACAAGTGAAGGTTGCAATGGAAAATGGGGCGAATAATAATCCCCTTCTTTTTTTAAATTAGCAAGAATCTTGTCAGGATGCGTGTTACTCCAATCTGATAACACCACAACATAGTCTTTGGTATATCGATAGATAGGTTTTTTAATCGGGTCAACAATAAAAGCGCCGTACAATCCTTGCTGCTCCTGAAGATCCGCGTGCGCATGATACCAATAAGTACCCGATTGACGTAGGGTAAACTGATAATGAAAAACGCCTTTAGGCTGGATTCCATGCTGCGTGACACCCAGCACACCATCCATTTGCCATGGTACAATCATGCCATGCCAATGCAGCGCAGTTTCTTGATTCAGGTTGTTATATACATTGATAGTAACATGATCACCCTCTCTGAAATGTAGAGTGGGTGCTGGAATTTGATTATTCACAGCCATTGCTGTGATTGATTTGCCGGCGAATGAAACGGTTTTATAGTTTACAGTTAAATTAACGGTGCGATTGCTTGCAAAAGCATTAGATATAAAAAAAAACATCAAAATAATGACTACCGTTTTACTCACTTAATACTCTCCCAAATAATATTCGTATCAGCACAGCTCTACAGCAACAGAGAAAGGTAACAGCTCACCCCGCTGTCGTCATTGCGAACGAAATGAAGCAATGACGGCGGAGGGGAGAGCAAATACTAATATTCTCAAGGATTATGACATAAGACATTTCATTTATGGACAAAAGATTTATGTTTTAAATCAGCATCAGTTATGAGTTATTGTTATAAAATACACGCTCATGTTATAAAACACACACTTTTCATGGTAAATGTTATAAAACAATCGCAAATTTGTTAAGTGAGTATATCGATTCAAGTTATAAATCTAGCGTCTGGCGTTTTAACTTAAAAACCGATGAATTAACGACTCTTTTTTTAGAAAAAGCCAAAAAAACAAGGTTAATGCATTTAAAAGGACATGAATTAGCTGGTGGCGGTGGGAGTGAGCAGTTATAATCCTATGCTTGAAAAGGCAGCAGATACATTAGTGCATTTAATGAACAAATTTAAGGGGTGATTTTAGGGTCGCTTTAAGATTTCCTTAAGGAAAGTGATGTATCATTTGGTACTTTATTATTGTCATTGCGAGCGCGAGCGAAGCAACCTATTTTTTCAAAGCTGATTAGAACCATTGAGGCTCAAAAGCAGCGTTTAAAGACTAGGTTGCTTCGCTCACGCTCGCAATGACAATGGTGGAGGTGTCACTCTATTTCTTTTTGGCGACTTAAAAAGATGATAAGTCTGTTAAAAACGATATGGCAAGATTAATGTAAGCTGGGCCTTATTCCCCGCGAGGGGTCTTCTAGCCCGCCCGTCGATTCAGCACCTGCATCACCTCTACTAGATCGATGCGGCACTCTCTTAATAGCATCAGTAAGTGAAATAACAAATCAGCGGCTTCGTTTTTAATATCCTCTCTGGAACCCACAACACCTGCTAAAGCAAGCTCAACACCTTCCTCACCTACCTTTTGTGCAATGCGACGAACCCCTTCTTCGAAAAGTGTTGTGACATAGCTATTCATGGGTCGCTCTTGATAACGCTGTTCAATGATAGCCTCTAATTTAGCTAGCATACCTAAACCAGGCGCATCACTTATTCCAAAACAACTACGATTATTTAAATGACAAGAAGGGCCGCTGGGCTTTACAAATACTAATAAAGTGTCATTATCACAATCAGGTATCATGTTAACAAGTGTCAAATCATTGCCGGATGCCTCCCCTTTAGTCCACAAACGCTTTTTTGTTCGACTATAGAAAGTGACTTTTCCAGTTTCAATGGATTTTATGAAAGCCTCTTGATTCATATAACCCATCATCAGCACTTGCATCGTAGAAAAATCTTGGATAATAGCAGGGATTAAACCATTTACCTTATCCCAATTTAATGCTTCAACTTCAATCTTATCATTTATCATATTCGAACCTCAATATTTTCTGATCGTAAATATTTTTTTAACTCGCCAATTTGAATAGCATTATTGTGAAACACACTTGCCGCTAACGCACCATCCACATTTGTATTTTTAAAAACAGCATTAAAATGTGAATTCATTCCAGCACCACCCGATGCAATCAATGGGATATGCACAAGTTTTCTTATTTTTGCAAGCTGCTGAATATCATATCCATTTTTAACACCATCTTGATTCATACAATTTAAAACGATTTCACCGGCACCTAAGTTTTGAACCTCTATCACCCAATCTTCCGTTCGCCTCGCAGTAGCACGCGTTTTTTTAATATCGCCGGTATATTGGTAAACATAATAATCGCCATTGTCTTCATGGCTATCAATGCCTATAACCACACATTGACTACCAAACTCACGGGTCAAATCGTTAATGAGTTGTGGGTTTTCTAATGCAGGTGAATTAATTGAAATTTTATCTGCACCCGCATTTAGAATAACTCTGGCGTCATTGATTGAACGAATACCACCGGCAACTGAAAATGGAATATCTAAAATCTGTGCGACTTTAGATATCCATTGCTTATCAACGATACGCCCATCACTACTCGCTGTGATATCGTAAAAAACCAACTCATCAGCACCTGCATCACGATAATATAGCGCATATTTCAAAATATCACCCATGATTTGGTGATTTTTAAATTGAACACCTTTGACTACGACCCCATTCTTTACATCCAAACACGGAATGATACGTTTCGCTAGCATGAAAACACCTCACGCAAAGTAAATTTCTTTTCATAGAGAGCACGACCGATGATTGCACCATCTAACCGTTTTTCATTTAACATTGTAATATCTAACAACGATTGAATACCGCCCGACGCTTGCAACATGAGAAATGGATATCTTTCTATTATTGCATCATATAGCCCATAATCAGGGCCATTTAACGTGCCGTCTAATGCAATATTGGTACATAAAAGATGTGTTAAACCCACTGTTTGATAAAAATCAATTAAATCATAAAGCGAATACTCGCTTATATTTTGCCATGCATTGACAGAAACCATAGGTTGTTTATTTGCATTGACAATAACATCTAAAGCTAATACCAGTCGCTCAGCACCAAAGTATTTAAACCATTCAGAAACTTCCTTTCGCTTCTTTACAGCCATACTGCCAATGATAACGCGCTCAGCACCTTGCTCTAATAAATTTGCAATTTGAGACTGAGCGCGTATACCACCGCCAGTTTGTACTTTGACATTATTCGCTTTTATAAGCTCTGCAATCAATGAAGCTTGATTCTTCTCATGGTCTTTTGCTCCATCTAAATCAACGATGTGTAACCAGATTGCACCATCAGAAACAAATTGTTTCGCAACCGAAAATGGGTCATCGTTATAAATAGTCTCGCGCTGATAGTTTCCTTGATAAAGACGCACACATTGACCATGTCTAAGATCAATAGCTGGATAAATATTCATATTATAACTCCAAAAAATTCTTTAAGATGAGCGAACCAATCACACTGGATCGCTCTGGGTGAAACTGTGTACCATAAAAATTATTCTGTCGCACAGCTGCTGAAAAATTTTCACCATAACAAGTCATGACTGAAGTGGACTTTCCAACGGGTGCAGCATAACTATGAATAAAGTATGCATAAGACAAGTGAGGTACATTTTTCATAATCCATTTGCAATCGGTAATATTTAAGCTATTCCACCCCATATGCGGCACAATCAACTTCTTATCATTTGAAGATATTTTGAGTACTTTTCCTGAAATCAAACCTAGGCACTCAATATTATCTTCCTCAGAAAAGTCGAATAATAGCTGCATACCCAAACAAATACCCAACACGGGTTGAGTCAATGAACGTATTACCTCGATCAAGGAAAGATCTTTCAAACGTTTCATCGCGCTCCCCGCTGACCCAACACCAGGAAGAATGATATGGCTGGATTTCTTGATAGTGTCAGCATCATCGCTCAATTCAGCGCTCACACCTAACCGTTCAAAAGCAAATTGAATGGACGCAATATTTGCACCGCCGCTATCGATGATCGTAATCATAAGACACCTTTCGTCGTTGGCAAATCATACCCTTGCTTATAGATAGCTTGTCGCAATGTGCGCCCCACCCCTTTAAAAATACTTTCAATCATATGATGCGCATTGTCCCCTGCGACCTTAATATGAATAGCCGCACCTAAACTTTCAGAGAGCGATCTAAAAAAATGTGAAATCAGCTCAGTAGGTAATGAACCGACTATTTCTCTTTCGAATTCACCTTCAAACACAAAAAAACTTCTCCCGCTTAGATCAATCGCGATTGTGGCGAGTGACTCATCCATAGGCAACAAAAATCCATAGCGATTTATGCCGAGCTTATCGCCTAATGCCTGTCGCAATGCCTCACCTAACGCAAGAGCTGTATCTTCAACGGTGTGATGTTCATCGATGACTAAATCGCCATTGACATTTAACACTAGACCAAAGCCTCCATGCTTAGCTAATTGCTCAAGCATATGATCGAAAAACCCGATACCTGTATTCACTTGAATCGAGCGAGATTGATCTAAATCAACAGCGACATGGATATGGGTTTCAGATGTAACGCGATTTAACTTAAATCTGCGGGGTTGTGTTACGAGCTCTCTTGCCATTTCAAGCCAGTCCTTCTCATCATTATATAAAATAGATTTTATACCCATGTTTTCTGCCAATTGAATGTCTGTTTCTCTATCGCCAATCACATATGATTGCTCAAAATCCATTTTTCCGCCACTTAAGTAATTCATAACCAGCCCCAAACGCGGTTTCCGACATGAACAATTGTCACTTTCAAAATGCGGGCAAATAAGAATAGCATCAAAAAATAAGCCTTGTGTTTGAAAAATATGTATCAACAAATTTTGCGGGCCCTCAAAATCATTTTTTGCAAAAGAACTTGTGCCCATACCATCCTGATTACTTATCATCACGAGAGCATAACCTGCTTGTTTTAACATAAGCAAAGCAGGAATAACATTTCTCTTAAATCTAACCTTACACAAGCTATCTACCTGTTTATCAACAGGCTCATCAATCAACGTACCATCTCTATCTATAAATAGTATTTTTTTAGACACGACTTAATACCTCCATAAAAAATGTATTTTCAACAGGCGAACCAATCGTGACTCGTATACAATTATTTAAATTGTACTCACTACTTCTATCACGAAGTACGATGCCGTTATTTAAGCAAATATCCATCACCTTTTTTGAGCTTGACACCTCAAACAATAGAAAATTAGCATTACTTTTCCATACTTTTTTAACAAAAGGTAAATTTGATATAAAACCAAACAATCTATCTCTTTCTTGATAAATTATTTTTATTTGGTCTTCTATTAAATTTAGACTTAATTGATTTGATGCAATATTCACAATGGGTTCTGGAATGGGATAGGGAGCAATAATTTTTTTAAGAAGCTGAATAATCTCTGGATTTGCCACCGTCACACCACATCGTATCCCAGCCAAACCATATGCCTTTGATAACGTACGCAATACAACAAGATTTGGATAATCATCAAGATATTTTATCAAACTGTCGCTCGCTGAAAATTCAACATAAGCCTCATCAACTATAATGATCGATTTATTATTTAATTTTTTGCAAAGTGACAAAACATCGGGCACCGCTAGCAAGTTACCCGTAGGGTTGTTTGGCGAACATAAAAAAACTAATTTTATGCCTGGCTGCCAAATTTCTAACATCTTTGCTAAATTTAAGGCAAAACCCTGTTCTTTCAGCAATGGCACTTCAACAATGGCAGCGCCTTGTATAGTCGCAGCTACTTTATACATCCCATAGGTAGGAGGGCAAATCAGGATTTGATCTTGTCCCGCACGACAAAAGAGCCGCACCAACAAATCAATTCCTTCATCACTCCCTCTTGTTACAAGTAGCTGATCCGGCTTGAGGCCATAGAGAGTCGCTAAATCAGAGACTAACGAATAGGGCTGGGGTTCGGGATATCGATTATACAACCCATCACTCCAAGGATTTTCATTCGCATCTAACCAGACAATACCTTTGGCTACTTCGCTTCTTGCTGAGCGATAAGCGCTCATGGCAACAATCTCTGGTCGTGCTAATGCTAATAATTCATTCTGCATTTGTATTTCCTCCAAGCCTGATATCAACTGCTTTCTTGTGTGCATCTAACCCTTCTATTGTTGCAAGCTCTCTAATGGTGTCTGCAATATCAGTCAATCCATCCTTAGTGAGCTCTTGAATGGTTATTGATTTCATAAAATCGCGCACAGACAAACCACTTAAACTTTTTGCAAAGCCATAGGTGGGTAGCACGTGATTCGTTCCGCTGGCGTAATCACCCGCTGATTCTGGCGACCAGGGACCTAAAAAGACCGAACCTGCATTTTGAATTTTCTCTAAATAGCGTCTTGGTTCATCGACCTGAATGATTAAGTGCTCTGGTGCATATTCGTTTGCGATATCGATTGCATCTAACACGCTATCTACGATAATTAAATAACTGTTTTTCAATGCTGACTCTGCAATTGATCGCCTTGATAGATCTTTAATTTGGCGCTCTATCGCATTGCTTACTTTGATAGATAAATCAATATCAGTACAAATAAGCATGACTTGCGAGTCACTGCCATGTTCTGCTTGTGATAATAAATCTGCGGCAATAAATTCTGGGTTGGCACTATGATCGGCAATCACTATAACTTCGGAAGGCCCTGCCGGTAAATCATAAATTGCACCGGCAGCGTCTTGGCAAATAAGCATTTTTGCTTGAGTCACCCATGCATTTCCTGGTCCAAATATTTTATCTACTTTCGGTATCGAATCTGTTCCATACGCCATTGCTGCAATCGCCTGTGCGCCACCTAATTTGTATACTTTTTTAATGCCACACAGCTCTGCTGCAACCAAAATAGTTGGGTCAATGCTACCTTCTTGCCTGGGTGGTGAGCACATGATACGAATAGGACAATTAGCGAGCTTCGCAGGCACGCCCAGCATTAATACCGTTGAAACAAGTGGCGCACTACCGCCAGGAATATAAAGCCCTACGCGCTGAATAGGTCTTGATTGACTCTCACAGATGATACCTTTCGATGTTTCTACTTTAATATTTTTCAATATTTGTGGCGAGTGAAATGCATTCAGTTGATCAATGACCCTCAAGATCGCTTGCCGTGATGTATCACTCACTTTTTTGTGCGCATTTTCAAATTCCTCTTCCTGCACTTCAAAAGTAGTCAGATCAACGCCATCAAACGTCTTGGTCATCTGCTTACATGCAGCATCCCCTTGAGATCGAACACTATTGATAATTTCTTGAACTTTCCCAGCAAAATCATTCCCTCTTTCTCTGAGCGGTCGTTGCAGCAATTTATATTGCTGTTCTTTTAACAATTTGTTCCAAATAATAGGCGTTAGCATTTTAAAAATCCTCAATTCATCATTTTTTCTACAGGCAAAACAAGTATTGAACTAGCTCCAGCCATTTTTAACTTTTCCATCGTTTCCCAAAAAATGCTTTCTCGACAAAGCGCATGAATCGCAACTTTCGTTGTATCTCCTTGAAGTTCTAGTACCGTAGGACGTTCAGCACCTGGCAACAAGGTTACTATCAATGATAGCGCCGATTTGGGCGCGTGGAGCATGATATATTTGCTTCCATTAGCAAGCTCCGACCCTTCCACTCTATTTTGAAAAAGCTTCGCTATTTTTTGTTTTTCTTCTGATAATTGCTTAGGTGATTTAATAAGAACTGCTTGGCTTTTGAATACAGTTTCTACCTCACGCAGATTATTTGCTTCTAATGTTCCACCTGTTGACACAAGATCACAAATCCCATCCGCAATACCAAGACGCGGTGCAATTTCTACTGAACCAGTTAAAGTTGTAATTTCCATATCAAGGTTATTTTTTTGAATAAAATCTAGCAATAAATGAGGGTAAGACGTGGCGATGCGGCATTTTTTAAGACTGGTTATATCTTGATAAGCAAAACTCTTTGGAACAGCAATTGAAAGCCTGCATGACGCAAATCCTAAATACTGTATAATTTCATTATTATTTTTGGCATCATTGCCCCTTTGTAGTAATTTTTCTTGCAGTACATTGGTACCTACAATACCAAAATCACATGTTCCTTCTGAAACCATACTAGGAATATCATCATCCCGAACCAACAATAAATCGAGCGGAAAATTATCACTATGACAAAAAAGCTGCTCTTTTCGTGGCTTAATATAAATCCCACAACTCTGCAGCAACCTGAATGATTCTTCACTTAATCGCCCTGATTTTTGTATCGCAATACGAATTCTATTATTTATCATTTCACTGCCCTCATAACATTTGACCGAAAAAAAACCCCGGGAAGCTTTTGCCACCCGGGGTTTGATATCAGCCAAACTCACAAGGGAGGCAATAGCCTCCCTTCAGTAGAGGCTATCTCAACTGATGATGTGAATGATGATGTTTAGCGAATGTAAATTTCATATATGACCTTTTAAAATTGATTTTAGTTGTAGTAAAAATTTATCCTAACATGCACAAACTAAATTTGTAAACATTTATTATCTATTCTATGAAATGAAGTATGTTTGTCGTGCCCGCACCTCAATCCTCGTCATTGCGAGCGAGAGCGAAGCAGCCCAGTCTTTTCAACACTGCATTTGAACCTCAATGTTACTAATCAGCTTTGAAAAGACT
>DHJK01000002.1:426-3247 GCA_002404295.1 Legionellales bacterium UBA4722 | reverse complement strand
CTAATCAGCTTTGAAAAGACTAGGCTGCTTCGCCCTCGCTCGCAATGACGAGGATAGAAGCAAATCATATTACCTAATGTCGAAAATGACGAATCCCTGTGAACAGCATTGCAATATTCGCCTCATTCGCAGCTGTTATCACTTCCTCGTCCCGCATCGATCCACCCGGTTGAATAATAGCGGAAATACCTGCATTTGCAGCCTCATCTATGCCATCTCTAAATGGAAAAAATGCATCACTTGCCATTACAGCCCCCCGCGTATCAAACCCAGCCTCAAGTGCTTTCATCAGTGCAAGTTTAGTGCTGTAGATACGACTAGCCTGCCCCGCTCCAATCCCAATCGTCATTTTATTTTTTGCAAATACGATAGCATTCGATTTAACAAACTGCGCAACTCGCCAAGCAAATAAGAGATCTTGATATTCTAATTGCGTCGGTTCTCTCTTCGTAACACAACTAAGGGTTGCCTCATCAAAAGAAATACTATCACTCGATTGTATTAACAATCCGCCATATACACTCTTAAACTCTGTCTCAGATATCTGTTTATGAGCATCATATTGTAAAACCCGCACATTTGGTTTTTCACTAAAACAATCAAGCGCACTGACTTTTACACTAGGCGCAATAATCACCTCAACAAATTGATTCTTAATAATCTCCGTTGCAGTTAGTGAATCCAAAGGCCTATTAAAAGCAATAATCCCTCCAAAAGCAGATGCACGATCCGCAACATAAGCTCGCTGATAAGCGGTTAATATATCACTGCTAACAGCTACCCCGCATGGATTAGCATGTTTAACAATCACACATGCAGACTCCGAAAAATTTCTCACACAAGCTAAAGCAGTATCCGCGTCCACCTTATTATTATAAGACAGCTCTTTACCCTGTATCTGCTTATAATATGCCGATCCACGCTCTGATTCATCATACAAAGCAGCCTGCTGATGCGGATTTTCCCCATAACGCAACCTCTGCTTTTTTTGATAACTAACAAAATATATCTCAGGAAAATTTTCACCTTTTTCTCGATTAAAATAATTTGCAATCGCGATATCATATGCCGCCACATGCGCAAACGCTTTTTTAGCTAAATCAAATCGAATATCTTCAGTTAAAGTATCATTCTGCATATGCAATAAAACACGAGCATAATCCCTAAAATCGACTATCACAGTCACATATTTATAATTCTTAGCCGCAGCACGCAGTAATGTCACGCCACCAATATCTATATTCTCTACCACATTCGCTAAATCATCACCCGAATCGGCCACTCGTTCAAATGGATACAAATTCACAACCACCAATTCAATTTCTTCAATGCCATATTGCTCCATCACAGATTGATCTTGCCCTTTACGTGCCAAAATCCCCCCATAAATTTTGGGATGCAATGTCTTCACTCTCCCATCCATGATTTCAGGAAATCTTGTATAATCTGAAATCGGCACAACGGGGATACTATTCTTTTTCAATAAGCTCGCCGTGCCATCCGTCGATAACAATTTCACCTCCATCTTATGCAATGCTTCGGCAAAAGCTACAATCCCCACCTTTTCCGAAACACTGATCAACCCACACCGAATGACATAACTCATATTTACCCACCCTCTAAAATATTAGCCGAAAAAAAACCCCAGGAGGCTTTCGCTTCCCGGGGTTTGATATCAACCAAACTCATGCGGGAGGCAAATAGCCTCCCTTCAGCAGAGGCTACCTCAACTGATGATGCGCATGATGTTTTACAAATTTAGTTATCATATATTATCTTGGATTAAACTGATTAATAATTAACCTGATCATACCAATTTTATTTAGAGCAAATCAAGCTTTTATTTGAATAAAATTATTTAACCTTAATATTTCCTTAAGATTTGTGCTTTATACTCGCTGGATACATATAAAATGAAAAAACGAGGAGAAAATTATGGCTATTTTTGTTATTTATTCAGATCTCAAACACGATCAATCGAAATGGAAAGAAACATTAAATCATATACTTGCCTATAAACATGATATTTATATTGTTGGCGATGATACAACTATAAATTACAACAGAACCTTTATGCTGTGATGGGCGAAGCTAGCTCTATTCAATGCCATAGAGAAAATGATTTCCCAGATCAGATAAATGGCATTCTGAATTCATCCAGTAACAATGAAGAAAAAATTGTCATTGCGATGCAAAATTTACCTGATAAAAAGAAAACGATAGAAGGTATTCAAAACGCAGTAGGTATAGACCTCACGACTAACTATAAGAAAACACATTTTTCAGAGTTGTGCGATTTAAGTCAACGTTATAGACACTCTAATTCAAGTGAATTTCAAGAGTTACATTCTTTACAAGAGAACATCAGTTTTCAAAAACGCAGTACGTGGCCTATTACTCCTAAAGAAAATCTTGAAGCTCAACTTGGATTTATAGCTGCTGTGTGCATGTATGCGGATAACAATATTAACAAAAATCTTAGTGAATGTCTTTTACAAGTTAAAGCCGATTATACAGAAAGAAAAATCTTAAATGATGTTGTCTCCGCACCTCCTAATGTATCTCTATTAAAATCTGGCCTATTTGCAATAATTAGAGTCCAGACAGAAATAGGTGCCCTACTTTGTAAAACTGAAAATGAGGCGCAAGAAAAAGCAGATAAGCAAGCAAGATTTGATCTGCAAAAACTTAAAAGTGAACCAATTCATTATCAACAAATGGGACTATAAAATTAATGTTTTTTGTAATAGTTGTAGTCGAAAAACCAGTTAGGCTTTTGCGTAAATTCTCCTGACAGTGTCTGGAGAATTTGCCAGACACT
>DHJK01000002.1:0-363 GCA_002404295.1 Legionellales bacterium UBA4722 | reverse complement strand
GTCTGGAGAATTTGCCAGACACTACCTGGCAAATTAATTAGTTTAATTTGCGACAACTCGATAACAGCAAAAGATACGTGCAAGTTTGTGACAGGATTTTGCTAACTAACGCTAAATGTACTAATTATTTTAACGCGCCCATTTACATTATTTATTTTAGCATACACCCGAATTAGATACGCCTAGCACGGGGAGCAAGAGAGGTTACTGGTGATTCTGTTTTTTCAACAAGGGTTCCATTTTTAAATTCAACGAGCCTAACTCTTCTTGCGTCTTTGTCTTCTTGCATAACCATATTATTGCCTGCTGACACAACATGGATGAATTTTAGTAATGAAGGGATAAAGTAAGTTTCCATCGCAC
>DHJK01000133.1:10929-26377 GCA_002404295.1 Legionellales bacterium UBA4722 | reverse complement strand
GGGGAGAGGTGTCCTAAGCAGTAGTGAGATGTGTGAGTTCATTGGTTCCATTTTCATGACAAACTAACGCACTACCACCTCCATGCCAAGCACCTAACACCGTCCGCGTAACAGACTTCTGATCCATCTGAAACACATGCACAGCTTCACGATGAGTATGGCCATGAATTAAATGCTGCACCCCATGCTTCCGTATAACCCGTTCCACCTCAGCCTGTGTCACATCCATAATATGATCAGGAACCGCCGCAATATGCGCCTGGCTTGCTTTTCGATATCGTGTCGCAATGGCTTGACGTTTTGCTAACGATTTAAATAAAAATAATTTTTGAAAGAGCCAATTCCTTGCTCTTTTGCGAAATTTCAAATAAGCAATATCATCTGTACATAGTGTGTCGCCATGCATCAACAGAGTAGGGACACCATAAAGTGTGATGACAGTTTCATCCGGTAATAGTTTACACCCTGTCATTTGCAAGAATTTTTTACCTATTAAAAAATCACGATTGCCATGCATCACATAAATCGGCAAACCTTGGTCCGTTGCTTTTTTTAATGCGGCTATAATAGATTGATTAAAAGCCGTTAAGTCATCATCACCAATCCACACTTCAAAAAAATCACCCAAAATATAGAGTGCTTCAGCTTCTTGAATAGCCTGAGCTAATAATTGAAAAAATAAAGCCGTGATATCCGGCTGTCTTTCTTCTAAATGCAAATCTGAGATAAAAATAATTTTCTTCATAAAATAACCGAAATCCAATTTATAACCTATACTTGAGGTGAAAGGGACTATTTATGTACTTGAAGAGGAATAACCACTATGAATATACTGGTAAATTCAACCTCAGTGGCCTCATGGTATGAGATTATACATGAAGCAGAGGTAAGTTGTGCGACTGTCTTAAACGAAGAGCTAGAAGCTTATTTGGTCTTCTTACTGATGCGCTACCTCACCAAGCCTGAAATCGCGAAGCAAGTGATCGCGGAAGAGTTTATGGCTGGTCTGCAATTAACCACTAGCCAGCGAGAGCTTGTATTAAGAGGGGTAGGGGATAAGTGCTTGCTATTCTCTGGATTATTCCCAAAAATGGCGGAATCACGATTAGTTAAAATCAGTTATTTTGTGAATATAGGCCAATCAGCCTATGGGACGCTCGCTAAAACTCACCACGATCTTTATGGCTCATTAGCTAAAGAATTTGTGACCTTGATGGATGTGTTGCAATCCATCCGACATCATACATCGGAGTTTCCAGATCTTTTGCCCTTGCAGGCTTATGATTTATGGAATGAAACAGGTAGTCGCCGTGCTTTGTCGATTCTGAAACAATATACTCATGCAATGCCTGTGAGTACGAAGACCTGCGAGATCGGTAAAAAGTTATTCAAATAATATTTTTCAGACGTTTTAGTTAACCCTCAGCTTTTTCCTTGATTTTATTGCGTATAAAAATTATTATTACACGTCAATTTTGATCAGCGATAGGCCTAAATTTAATGAAAAAAAGCAATTCAATACTTTCTATAATTTCAATACTATTTTTGTTTGTGTGGGGAAATGGATTTGCTATGACAATGAAAGAGATAGAAGACACTCAAACTCCAAAGGAATGTCCCTCTGTAGAAAATGTGATTGAAGCCTTGGATATTTCCAACGTCTCTTCAGTATCTGATCATTCATTTAACGTTAAAAAAATAAATTTTTTTAACACTAACTACATATGGACTTTTTCGGTTGAAAATATAAAAGCGAATAGCAACGAAGAAGCGCTGACCGCAATAAAATCTATGCTTAGTACTTTGCCACCCAGGCCTATTAAAAAAGAACCCTATCGCTCTAATCAGAGTGTTCGTTCTGATTGTTTGTTTATAAACGATACCTATACCTTGCATCATTTAGTTCAATGTACTGGTTTTTGGATAACGACCTGTACAGACCAGATATAATAAATACTGGTCTTTTTCCTTACTTATTAATATGATAGATTAGCTCTGAAAGCGGTGATGCCTTTTACAGGCGCTAATCTTATTAAAAGAAGTATCAATGGAGTATAGTGAATGCGTTTAGTTTTATTGGGAAGTCCAGGTGTAGGTAAAGGAACACAAGCAAAATTCATTATAGAAAAATTTGGTATTCCACATATCTCAACAGGCGATATCCTGCGTGCAGCAACCAGCGCAGGGTCTCCATTAGGTAAACAAGTTAAACAAATCATGGATGAAGGCAATCTAGTCTCCGATGAAATCATGATCCAATTAATTAAAGAACGTCTGCAACAGCCTGATTGTATGAATGGTTTTTTGCTAGACGGCTTTCCTAGAACGATAGACCAAGCTAAAAGTTTAGAGAAAATTTTACAAGAACGTCATTCGCCTTTGGAGTTTATTATCCAAATTACAGTGCCTGAGGAAGAAATCATTAAGCGAGTCAGTGGTCGACGTATTCACCCTGCCTCAGGTCGTGTTTACCATGTGCTGCATAACCCCCCCAAAGAAGCGGGTTTTGATGATGAAACCAAAGAACCATTGGTGCAACGCATAGATGATCAAGAAGAGACTATGCGTAAAAGATTAGCGGTTTATCGTCAACAAACAGAGCCATTGGTAAATTTTTATCGTTCTAATGAGCCACTGACCTTTGATAATATGTCTACACATCCCCTCTATTATGAAATAGACGGTAATAGATCTGTTGCACAGGTGACAGAGGATCTTAATTCTATTTTAGGTACGGAAATAATAACAAACAAAGGGCAAGATATTCATTAAGTTGCAATTTAGGAGAAATTTTAATGGAAAATCATCATCTTCTGTTGTCTATCCTGTTCGGCATATTTTGCAGTTTTGTTTTTATTCATAGTTATGCGTTAGCGCCATCAAGCAATACCCCTGAGGGTTATTGGAAAATAGTCGATGGCACCACTGGCAATCCTAAGAGTATTATCAAAATCTGGAAAACATCTAATCAAGAGTTGATGGGTAAAGTCATTAAAGTTTTTGCTAAAAAAGGTAACATGCAACGTTGTACCGCTTGTAAAGGCCCCTTATATAATCAACCTATTTTAGGCATGACCTTATTATCTGGATTAAAACCAAAACAGCAGCAATGGGGTAGTGGGCGCTTACTCAATCCTGACAATGGTAAAACCTATAGTTGCGCTCTGCGTACTGTTGAGCATGGCAATAAGCTGCAGGTACGTAACTATATTGGATTGCCTTATTTCGGCCGGGCTGAGACGTGGGAGCGTATTGATTTGTTGTCTGGATGATTCTTTAATATATGTTAACAGTTTACTCCATCGTCGTCATTGCGAGCGAAGCGAAGCAATCCAGTTTTCAAGCAATACTTAAGAACACTAGGCCAGCTATCTGAAGCTTTGATTTCGAGCTGGATTGCTTCGCTTCGCTCGCAATGACGGCGGTGGGCTGTTGCAATCTATGTTAAAATTCGCCCCGTTAATTTTTCCAACATTTTCAAAGGTGAAAGCGCCGGATTAATCATCGCCGACACCGGCAAATAAAAAGTTTGTTCTAATACATGCTGCCCTGACATAGCTGCATGCGACACTTGATCCGTTTGCACAATCCAGCTTGAACCTGGTGCAAAATAAATAGATTGCTGTGCAGCTGTTTGTTGATAGCTCAAGTCAGCTTTCATCCCATCATGAATTTGCAACATCACATGATCATATGCCGTGCGTTTTGATTTTGTTAAGCGTAACCATTTTAATAAAGAAGCACTACCTACCCATTGTTTGCTAACCTGCGGTAAAAACCGCGCAGCCACCTCTGAAAAAGGTTCGCCAACACGCCAATGACGCGCTTGACCTTCTGGATTGATATTAGCAAACACACGTAAAATGCGGCGACCTTGGTTAGGTGTAGCCGGAAAAGCATCTACATGCAATCGTGTATCATCTTTGCGATAAGATGAAATTCGCCCTGCAACTTCAACGGGTCTAAAACTAGTGCGGCCTAATTGAAGTGCTGATACGTAGGGAGGGAAAAGTCTATGTACTAATTCTTCAGCCTGTTCAGAAAATCTTTGCAGCATTGTCTTTAGACGATCATATTTTTCAATTGTGCATTTAGCGCAACGCAATAATTGAGTGTTACGATTAAAACTAATATTTTTTGCTTTAGGTTCTGCAAAAGCAGGTGACAAAAATTCGTTCTCATCCGGCAAAAGCTGAAAGGCTAACTCTGGACAATAAAGAATGCGGCCACGTTCAATTGCATCTATTGCCTTCTTACTCACGTCAGTTGAGTATGAGGAATTCCATTCATGCGTATTTATTTCTGTTAAAAGTGACATTCCGCTATCTCATGATTTATCATTTCTAATTCTAACGCTTCTTGTTTCAATCGTACATTAATCTCAATTTTCTGTTGATCGGTATAACTGTTCCAATCAATGACTTCTTGAGCTGTTCTTTTGCAACCAATGCAAATTTCATCTCCCAAATTGGTAGAGCTGCAAATTCCAATACAGGGGCTATCTGATAAATCTTTTTCACCTAGGATATTCATTATGCTACCTATTGTGGGATTGTTTAGGTGCTATTTTTTATTAAAACGAGATTAATGACAAGCTTATTATCTATAAATGTTCGCCAGCATCAGGTAAGAGGTCTAAAACTAATCGGATCAGCTTTAAAATTTGATTAATTTTTTCTTCGCCGACGCATGCCTAGCACGCAATTCAATATCAATATATTGATCTGTAATCGCACTAGAGCTATGACCCGCATCATCTCGCACATGCTCACGAGGCCTTATTTTCACATCTTCAGATATTCCCGTATGGCGTAACCAATGCACAGTCGCAACCATCAGCATATCAGCATCTTCACTGAAACCATCTTTAATTAAGCGTTCTATGGTTTGGTCAAAACAATGCTGAACTATTTTACGTATATGTCTTGCTCCTTCAACAGACCCTTTACCCAGTATTTTAGTGATCAGTGGTGTTGTTTCACCCGGTGAGGGCAGGGTGGACAGCCCTAAATAAGTGCGGTAACGTTTCAATGCCTCAAGCATGGCATTACTCACACTAATATCTCGTTCCTTATTACCTTTGCCTACTGTTTTAAACCACCAGTTACCATCCATATCTTTAAAAAAATGCCCCATTTCTGGTTGCCAACGGGCGCTTGCAGCCAGTTCTGAAATACGTAAATACATCCCAAAAAGAGCATTCATAATGAATAACGTACGTTCATGAACGGGATTCTCATTCGCCATGTGTTCGGCTGTTTCAATAATATAAGCCCATTGCAATTCGGATAAACGTCGTATTGTTTTTTTGCCGTGGTGTTTACGTAAAAATTTACTTTTTTGTCGTATTTGTGAAATGGGATTACCAAACGTATAGTCTTCTTTTTCCAAATAATTAAAGTAACTACTTAATATCGCAAAAATAGCCTGTAACGCATTTTGTGAAAGCGTGTAACTTTTTGCGTTAGCTTCATTGCCTTCACGATGTGATTTTTTACTGATAGCTGCTATGAAAGGACGCCATTCGGGATTGGCAACACGTAAACCATTTTTACTAGTAAACCTCTGAACATGCTTAACCCCAATCCAATTTTTAGGCGGATCTTGGCAGAATTCGAGAAAAGTTTCCAAATCGTTTCTACGTAAGTGTTTTAATGTTTTAAGCTGTACGAACCAAGCCCATTGCAGTAAACGCTCGATTTCTCTGCGGTAGGATTTTACTGTTTCAACACTGCCTCTATAAGCATAGAGAAATTGACATGTTTGCTTGTAATCAGCAAGTACATCTTTCACTGATAACTCATCAGGAAGCCGTAATTGAATAAGTGAAAATTGATGATCATGCGATGCATCATCAAGATGCTCTAATGAGTCAAATAATGGGATGGGCGTATAGTTGCGTGTCATGAATTATTTTGTCCCTTTTATATTTTTTTATAGCGTGGAGCTAATATTATGCATAGATACATAATATACACATTTATAATTGAAATTTCAAATGGCCGGTAATAGGAGTTACCGGCCATTTGAAAGCCTGGCCGAATTCTCGTCCCAACTGCGACAAAGCCCTGAAACCCTCTACTGGCAAGGCCTTCGAAGCCTGCTTAAATTAAACCCAACTGTTTTCGTAACCATCCTATATCAACTTTTGACAGACTGTCCGCATTAATGTTTCTACGTTCGAAGTCTAACAGTAATGCCTCCAATCGTTCTCGACCAGCTTCTGTAGTCACTGATTGTCTTGGTGTTAAATTGTTAAGTGCCGGCACTGGCAAATCTAACCAGGCAATCCAATGCTGTCGAAAATGCTCCTCAATTTTAGCCAAGACTTCTGGTGGCATCGATTCAGGTGTTAAATCAGATGTTGGTTCAATCTTGGTTGTTCCTCTAGATTTTTGTTTTGATGCTTGCTGCAGTGTTTGCTTTTTTAAACGCAATAATGTTGCCTTATCACCCAGATATCGTGCTATTAATTTCTCTGCTTTCTTTGCACGATTTTCTGAGTTCGTGTCTATAGTCATTTTATTTTTTTTAATAACAATATTACCAAATATTGTAGTTTCCCAATGCTCATGCTTCTTATTTCCGCGTTTTATCCATGGGAATTCGATTTTTGAAATCATGCCTGTTTTTTTATTTCTCTGTGCATCTAACAGAAAATCATCTGGTTTTTTTCTTAAAGCCATTGGTAGAAGTGCTTTGCATGCTTCCTCGGGGCCACAATCCAAAGAATATGACAAAGAGCATAAAATAATGGGATCGCCATCTGTATTACACATTTGTGGCTTCGGTGGATCAAGCATCTCTTCCAGAAACTCCAGCAGAATTTCCCTCATTGAATCTTCCAGCTCATAGGCCAGCTTATGTGAGTTAAGATCACCAACGTCACCTATCATTTCATCACGAATATCCAGCAATTCCGTATGAAAGTGTGATGGAATAATCATTGGAAATACGCCAACACAGATCGACTGCCCATCCATGGACAGCACCCGCGTAAACATGATGTCGCCTGTTTTAAGAGTATTTGACGCTTGCAATTCCTTTACCATGACTGTGGATTTTAAAAATATATCTTTTAATGTAAGGCTTTTTCCTACTGTAACGTCTATTACAGCATAAAAACTAAAGTGTGTATGGCATATCTCTTTTATAAATCTTTTTTCATATTCGTTAAGTGTATGGCCTTTTTTTTGTAAATATTGCAACGCAACTGGAAATCCTTCTTCAATTTCGGTGAGATGCATATTTCTAAGGTCGTGTGGTTTCCAGTTAAAAAGAAACCAGTCTTCGAATAGTTGTACAGCGATAGACTCATGTAAGTTTTTTGGAAGCAAATCTGTTTCACCAAACCAAAAATCATCCCAAGCATGCTTTATAAGATCAGGCGCCACCGATATAATCCATGGACGCAACAGACCTTCAACTAATTTGCCCTCAGTTTCCCGTATTTTCTGCCAACCCGTATCTGATACGACAATTCTGTCATCTACAATGCAGCACTTCTTAAATTTTTTACCGCTGCCACACGGACATGACGCATTACGTTCTACTTTTGTATTCATGATGGAATATTTCCAAAAAGATTTCTGATACTTTTATTGAACACTTCTTCAGGTGTTTTAAAGCCTAGGCATTTCATCGGTCTACGATTAATGCCCATGACTATCTTATCAATTTCTTTTTGTGACATGGTATTAATCGCCGTTGTACGTGGTAGCTCGAAACGCAAAACACCATTGCCATTTTCAACACTCCCCTTCTGCCATGATTTATATGGATCGCAAAAAAATGTGGAGACACCCAATTGTTTTACGATTTCCAAATGCAAAAAAAACTCAGTTCCATTGTCAAAAGTTATTGAACTCACTGCCTTCCGTCTTCCATCAGCAAAATAATTAATGATACGCAAAGCTGTTTCATGGGCATGTTTGCTTGGATTAAGAATGGCTACAAAAAATCGGCTTGTTCTCTCTCGCAGAGTGATCAAATTAAATTTTGTGCCAGCTTGTGTAAACAGCATTAAATCGCCTTCCCAATGACCAAATTCACCTTTCTGATTTATAACAGCGGGCCTTTCTGCTATGGATACCCTGCCAGGAATGACTGCACGTGGTTTGCGTGAGCCCCTTGGCGCGCGCCACAGGCGCTTTCGTCTTAGGAAAGTATAGTAGCGATTACGCTTGCCAAAATCACTATATATCCACCGATAGATGGTCTCGTGGCTGATCAGGCCGCTGCCACCATTTTCCATTTTTAGAAATCCTGCAATTTGTTCAGGAGACCAGCTTTCTTTGAGATATTTCACGACTATCTTTGATAATTCGTGATCTTCATTGAGTTTTAAACAACGGGATTTACGTTCTGCTACTCGCCTTTGAGCCACAATCGGCAGATACCCGATAGATTTCGTGCCATTTCTGTTGATCTCCCGATAAATAGTTGATCTATGAATATCCAACTGTTTTGCTATCGCTGCCTTACTAAATCCTGCGCGGAGAAGCGTTGATATCGCCACACGATTCTCGTGTGTGATATGGTCATACCTATTGCCCATTTTTAGTCCTTCACGGGGTCAAAGCCCGCTATTCTACCGTTATAGCTCCTTTGTCGCACTTAGGTTAGAATTAGCCCCTGGGCAAATTCTCGTTCTAACTGCGACATCAACTTTCGATAGACTGTCTGACTGATTACTCTAAAAAATTTTCCAATAATCTTGGCAACTCTTCTATTAAATAAAATGGAATAGACAATAAGCGATAAGATACCGACTCACCATTATTTAACGTAACCTGCAGAGGTGTAATACTAGGTTCACCACTATAAATTCGTATGGCAAATTTAAATCCTCTTTCATGCATAAAATAATGTAACGAGCGTAAACTTCCCACACTTCCCGCCTTTACTTCAACAGGAATAATTTTATCGTTATATTGAATGACATAATCAATTTCTGCATTACTTTGCCCTTCACGTTGCCAATAATATAAAATAGGGTCTTGGTAGAATTGGAAATTTTTCCGCAATAATTGACCTACTAATTGTTCCGCCATTTCACCATTATTGGCTAATTTAAGTGGTTTTAAATGGACTGGCTGTGGATTTGTTATGCTATTAACTAATCCAATATCAGATAAAATAATCTTAAAATAGCGCGATTTTGGTTTTGCGCCCAATGGCACGCCGTCTGCAACAACCGATTGCACACGATGAACAACGCGCGCTAATTCTAATAAAGATAATGCATTTGCAATTGTTTGACTTTTAATGTCAGGATTGACTTGGGTATACGAGAATTTTTTTCCTAATAAACGTGGAATAGCCAGCATAACTTCACGTAACCGTTCTGGTGCTATACGTGTTGGATATTTTGCAAAATCATTTTGATAGGCCGTTAATAAATCTTGATGAATTTGATTAACACGCAAATAAGAATGATCTATAATCCAATTTTTTACCGCTTCTGGCATGCCACCGACAAGACAATAATTCTCAACTGAAGTCATTAGTGTTTGATGAATCGCATCAGGAATCGGATTATCTAATGTTGACTTTCTTAAATACTGCACCAACATGGATTGTTGATCTGCTTGTAAAAATTCCCAAAATGATAAGGGCTCTAAATAAAAAAATTGAACTCTACCAACCGGCATACTAAATGTATGATCATGCAATACAAAATCAAGCAGTGAACCTGCTGCAACAACCGCTAGTTCAGGCAATAATTCATAAAACCAACGAAGCTTCGCCAGTATTTCTGGCATTGCTTGCACTTCATCTAAAAACAATAAGCAATGGGTAGGTTGAGTTGGCGCTGGCAATAGCGTTTCTAGGTTTGACCAAATTAATTTAACATCATTACTTGTAAACAATGAACGAAGCTCTGGTCTGTTTTCGAAATTAATTTCGATGAGCTGCTTGTTTTGTGATTTTGCAAGTTCGCGCACTAACCATGTTTTTCCTGATTGACGAACGCCACGGAGAACCAACGGTTTTCTATTGGGTTGTGTTAACCATTGCGTTAATTCAAACAATGCTTTTCTAATCAATTAGTTATCCTTTATCAGGCTATTTTTATACACATAAACATACCTTAATGGTAACTTTTTATGGGCATAAATGGAAGTGTTCTATTTTTTAGTCCTTCAGCGGGTCAAACCCGCTATTCTACCGTTATAGCTCCTTTGTCGCATTAGGTTAGAATTAGCCTCCCTAATGGCTAAAATACCCCTTAGCTTGAAAAATTGGCCAATTTCTGTATAATGCCTGGATAAATAAAATGGCTAAGTTACGTTAAGCTACAATTCCTGAGGAGGAAAAGATGCATAGAATATTAAATGCGTTGTATGTGTTATTGACTATCTTTTTTTTATATATACCGATTAGCAGTAATGCATATGCAATTGGGCTGGGGAATCCTACTGCTAACGTAAATCAAAATAACGTCGCTGCTCCTAAACCGATTCAGAATAATGTCATTGCTTCTAATGCAAATCAAAATAATGGAGTTGCTTTTAGCGCAAATCAAAATGTGATGGCGGCTGTAGGTTATCATATGTTACACAAAAATTTAACACCTAAAGATCCAGTCGTTATGGCTCAGGAAACAGATGTGCCTACGGACTGTGATGATGTTAAAACAGGTTCGTTGAGAAGCCAAGGTGCATTTGGCGAACAAACAGTATGTCCTGAAGGTTTTTTACCGCATGCAATTGAGTCTACAGAAACACCTACCGGTGGCTTTATTTACAGAGTTATCGAGAATGCTGTAGGGAAGGTTTATTTTCGCTTACGTTGCTGTAGAGCTCACGTAACTTATTCATAAACCACCCTGCTTCTGTTACGATGCATTTCTCGTAATTTTATAAATAGGAGAGAAAATGTTTGTAGGCATAAGGAATATTTTAACTAGCTTATATTCGCGTTTAAATAAGCCTAAATTTACAGGGAAAAACGGCGAATATCACCGTTATATACAATTAGGTTATCCTAGTAATCATACTTATCGCATTAAAAATGATAAATTGATTCCTAGCTATAAATTAGCTTCCCGCTATAAGAAAATTCAGAAATTATTACCCAAAAACCTGACTAGTTTAGGTGAGGTGGGATGCTCTAAAGGATTTTTTATTTTTTCTGCAACGAAGCACCCTCACTGTACTCGAGGTGTAGGTATTGATGTTAACCAATACGATATTGAAGTTTGTGATTGGGTTAAAAAAACGGTGGGTAACACACGTACGTCTTTTGCAAAGATGCAACTGCATGAGCTGACCCCGCGTATTGAAGAATTCGGTGGCCCATTGCAGACGTTATTAATATTGAATACTTATCAGTATCTTTATTTTGGTAGTGATTCGTTTCCAGAGCGTTATCTGGATCATGATGCTATTTTTAAGAATTTACGAAAAATATGCACCCAACGGATTATTTTTAATAACCGGATTGCTTTGGAAGATTGCCAGAACGTGCAGCGAATTTCAGAGGCTAGTGAAGAGTCTAGAGGGAATTATTCGGAAGAAAAAGCACTGGAAGCCGCTTCTAGATACTTTATTGTACAAAAGCATGGTAAAATTGGTAAATATCCGTTAATTACGATGGATATAAAATAACCAACCCCTGCCCCCTTTTGTATCTCAAGCTACAAGGGGGGAAGGGGTTTAGTATTGATGGAGTTACGGACTAAATAAAGCTCGTAGAACTCAAATTACTTCTTAGCAGCGCGTTTAGCTTTCTTACGCTTAGCGGGCTTCTTTTTAGCTACTTTCTTAGCAGCTACTTTTTTTACGGCTTTTTTAACAACTTTTTTAGCAGCTTTTCTTTTCTTAGCTACTGGTTTCTTAGCGACTGATTTCTTAGCGGCTTTTTTAGCTGCTGGTTTCTTTGCTGCTTTCCTTTTCTTAACTACCATAGTCATATTCCCTTTAACAGTTAAATGAGAGATTAGAATATAACAAATTTTTTTAAATGTCGATACTTCTGTTTAATCCTATGGTTAGTTAGGGTTAGCGCTATAAGTGTACTCGGTGCTAGTTGTTAAATCTGTTGCTTGGCGTATAATCGCCGCATCTCAATACCTGTATATGGGGTTTATGCATAGAACTATTCCTGATTCACACCATCTAGAAGAGGTTCTTGTTCCAATTAAACTAGATATATTAGTAGATCAAGAAGATCTGTCGCAATTAAATCTAGATTTTTTGGCACGATTAGAAATAACATATTCATTGTCTAAAGGTGTCTATACAGTTGAACAAAGCCAACTTCTTGCTTGCGCTTTGTTTATAGCGTATAGAAATGGCCTTAAAGATGAAAATGACTTCGTGCTTTTGCCTGAAGATATACAATTAAAGGCAGATTATTATCTAGCTCATGCATTGTTTCTCAACCGATCAGATCCAGCGGGGTTTTTTCTTCGCTATCTTGCCAGAATTACGTCTTCTCGATTAGCTATAGTCCGTTGTTTTCGTTTACATCCGTTATCTTTTTTAGCCTTAAATGTGAGTTCAGGCATCCTTTTTAATGCATTCCAGCTAAGTTATTTTCTTGAGATTGCAGTTTGTGTTTCAATATTGATAGAAAAATCTCTTCGACCTAAAACGAGCGCTGAAGAGGGGTGGATTCAACGAATTGAAGGAAGGCGTTTTATACACGCTTTAACAGATAGAGAATTTTTGAGTATATTTACTAATGCTATGATATGGGGTCTCGTAAATGGAGTTTGTTATTTTGATCCAAGTATGGGGCTTGCAACGAAAGCACTTTGGAACTTAGGTGGTTATTTTCTCGATATAGTGCATGATTGGGGTTTTGCCCGTTGGGAATTAAATGAATATAAGGATTTAAAACAGTCGATAGATAATAAGCAGTTTAAAATAGAAGGCTTTGATTTAAAAGATCCATCTTTTCAAGCCAAGTTAGTAAATAAAATAAACATAGTTGAATTTAAAGAAAAGCGTTTGTGGAGCGCTGCTATTTTGATTTTTTTAGCAATGATCCTTGTATTTTCACCAGCATTAGTACCAGCGTTATTGAGCGCATCTCACGTTCCTTCTATACTTCTACCCTTCTTAATGAAAATTACCCCCGACATTGCCAAGGGTCTTAAAAGTATAGGCTCTATTGTTGTGATTTTTGCTGGAGTTCTGCTGGCTGGCTTAGGTGGAAGATTGTTTTTCACTGATTTTTCGTGGGCAAAAATAAAAACTTGTATCCTTGATGTATGGGCAGGTCGGGGATCTGAATGGTTTAATACAAAAATAGTCAAAAAAGCAATCAAAGACTTCAGTTCGAATTTTGCGCTGAATGCGCTTGTACCTTTGGGTTCAATGGGTGCATTGATGTTGATGGCAACGTTTGTTTGTTCTGTACCTACAGTTATTGTTGCTACTTGCATTGTAATGGCAGCCACATTTTTCTTGATGAAAATGAACTTTCCTTTTTTGCCATTTACAGCGGCTCCTTCTAATCACTCGGATTCCTCTATACGTCTAATTCCTCGAATTGATGATCTGACTAAGAATAGACTTGATGCTAAGAATAAGAATTATAAACAACTTAAAATTAGTAAATTGCGCATTATGCCACGGGAGACACTTACAAATGAGCTTCAGTTTATGCAAGCAAGTGCTGAAGTGGATCAAGATACTTTCGTAACGGTCATGAAAGATTGGACAAAACCTAAAAATAAACAGCCATCAAGTACAACAAAAGCAATTAATAAAATGATGGCTGCTTGTTCTATGAATCAGTCTACAGACAGCTTAGCCTCAACATCATCTTCTGAAAACGATGCAAAACAACCAGAAGAAAGTAGTTCTATTTCACCTAGATCAGTCTCTCCTCAGGTTCAGGGATTACGTAAGCGACCTATTGTTACACCGCTCATTATGAGTTCGCCACCTGATATTCAAAAAAAGGGAAGTTGGTTTAACCTTTTTTGTTGTATTGGGGATAGTGCTAGCAGCGATATGAAAAGACAACCATCTATGCCAGCTATGCCATCTGTGCGGGGGTAAGTATTGTAATGGAAGCCCACGCAACTAATTAAACATAATCTGCTTGTATATATTTTTGTAATGCTAAAGGAATCTTAATCCTTCCTTTTTCATCTTGATAATTTTCTAGTATTGCAACTAAGGTTCTGCCGACAGCTAGCCCAGATCCATTTAGAGTATGTACTAACTCAGGTTTGCCTGTTTCGGGGTCACGATAACGAGCCTTCATGCGGCGTGATTGGAAGGCTTCAGTATTGCTGCAGGATGAAATTTCGCGGTAGCAGTTTTGGCTGGGGAGCCAGACTTCTAAGTCGTAGGTTTTAGCGGCTGCAAAGCCTAAGTCTGCTGTGCATAAGGATAGAACGCGGTATGGGAGTTCTAAGAGTTGTAATACTTTTTCTGCGTGGCGGGTGATTTCTTCATGGGCTTCGTAAGATTTATCGGGGTGGACGATGTGGATGAGTTCTACTTTTTCGAATTGGTGATTGCGGATCATGCCACGTGTGTCTTTGCCGTAGGAGCCGGCTTCGCTGCGAAAGCATGGGGAATGGCAGACGTATTTGATCGGGAGCTGGTCGGATTCTAGGATTTCATCACGGACAGTGTTGGTGACGGAGACTTCGGAGGTGGGGATTAAATAAAATCCGGCATCGTTATTGATGGCGAATAAATCTTCTTTGAGATTGGGTAATTGGCCGGTGCCGAAGAGGGACTCGGAGTTTGCCATGTAGGGGACATAAATTTCTTGGTAACCGTGTTCTGTGGTGTGAAGATCTAACATGAATTGGACCAAGGCACGTTGTAATTTAGCGAGTGTACCGCGTAATACTACAAAGCGAGCACCGGCGATTTTAGTCGCGGTGGGGAAATCCATGCCAATTTTTTCACCTAGATCGACGTGGTCTTTTGGGGTGAAATCAAATTTTCGAGGTTCGCCCCATGTGCGGATGATTTGATTGTCTGCTTCGCTTTTGCCGATAGGAACGGATTCGTGTGGAATATTGGGTATGCGAGCGAGTAAATCATTGAGTTCGGTTTGAATCTGGGTAAATTGTTCTTCTGTTAGTTTTAAAGAATCATTGAGTTCTTTAAGTTCTTGAAATAAGGGGTCTACGTTTTCACCTTTTGCTTTGGCTTGGCCTATTGCTTTGGACCGGACGTTGCGGTCGTTTTGGAGGTCTTGCAGGCGTGTTTGTAGGGTTTTTCGTTGTTCTTCTAGGGAGTTTAGGCGTGGGATATCTAAGGTGACGCCACGGTGTTTTAATTTGGCGGCAGTTGCAGCTAAATCTTGGCGGATTAGTTTGGGGTCTAGCATAAATTCCTCAATTCAAAAGTCGTACTCAACTCCAGCGAATTTCACTGTTCCAATCGTGCCCGTGCCCGTGCCCGTCTTTTCCTACCTATTTATAATTAAACATTAAATAAATGGATAGGAAAAGACGGGCACGCAC
>DHJK01000133.1:0-10865 GCA_002404295.1 Legionellales bacterium UBA4722 | reverse complement strand
CACGGGCACGGGCACGATAAAGACAGTGCAGCTTGCTGAGGTGAGCACGCGCACTATTAATATTAAGCTTCTTGAAGCACCTTCGCAGCCATCTTGCCCATCTCCGCAGGTGAACGCACTGTATGCACGCCAGCCGCTTCTAATACCGCAAATTTCTCAGCTGCAGTACCTTTACCACCCGCGATAATAGCGCCTGCATGACCCATCCGTTTACCTTCAGGTGCAGTCACACCCGCAATATAAGAAACAACAGGTTTGGTAACATGTTTCTTAATGTACTCAGCCGCTTCATCTTCACCAGTACCACCAATTTCACCGACCATAATAATAATTTCGGTTTGTGGATCTTTTTCAAATAAAGCCAATACATCAATAAAGTTGGTGCCAGGAATAGGATCGCCACCGATACCGACGCAGGTGCTTTGCCCTAGTCCTAACTCTGTTGTTTGATGCACAGCTTCGTACGTTAATGTACCCGAGCGGGAAACAATACCAACACGGCCTGGTGTATGAATATGACCTGGCATGATGCCGATTTTGCATTGGCCTGGAGTGATGACGCCTGGGCAATTAGGCCCTATTAACGTGGTGCCTGGATGATTTTTTAAATACGCTTTAATATCCAGCATATCTAGGGTGGGAATACCTTCGGTAATGCAGACAATTAATTTAATCCCTGCTTCAACAGCTTCTACAATGGAATCTTTGCAAAAAGGCGCTGGTACATAAATAACGGAAGCATCTGCTTGCGTCGCTTCATAAGCTTCTCTAACGGTATTAAATACAGGTAATCCTAAATGAGTTTGCCCACCTTTTTCAGGTGTGACCCCCCCTACCATCTTCGTACCATAAGCAATGGCTTGTTCTGAATGAAGCGTACCTTGTTTACCCGTGAAACCTTGGCAAATTACTTTTGTGTCTTTATTAATTAAAATACTCATTATGCTGCACCTGCTGCTTGAACGACTTTAATGGCAGCATCGGTAAAGCTTGCTGCTGGGATAATGTTGAGACCGCTTTCGCTTAATTTTTTAGAGCCTAATTCAGCGTTATTGCCTTCAAGACGAACCACCACAGGTAAGGTCGTTCCTACTTCAGCTACCGCGCCGATTACGCCATCTGCAATTAAATCGCAACGTACGATACCACCGAAAATATTCACTAAAATGGCTTTAACGTTCTTATCTGATAAAATGATTTTGAATGCTTCAGTCACACGTTCTTTGGTTGCGCCACCGCCCACATCTAAGAAGTTAGCTGGATTGCCGCCATGTAACTTAACGATATCCATGGTAGCCATCGCGAGACCAGCACCATTGACCATACAACCAATATTGCCATCGAGTGCGATGTAATTCAGTTCCCAGTCACGAGCACGATTTTCGCGTTCATCTTCTTGAGTGGTATCCCGCATTTCGCGCAACGCAGGTTGACGGTAGATCGCGTTATCATCAATCGTAATTTTACCATCAAGACATAAAAGATTACCTTGCTTGGTAATAACGAGCGGATTGATTTCTAATAAACTTAAATCACTCTCTTCAAACATTTTTCCAAGTCCAAGTAAAATCTTGGTAAATTGCTTCACTTGATCGCCTTTTAAACCTAATGCAAAGCTGAGTTCACGTGCTTGATAAGGTAAAACACCCAACAGCGGATCAACAGTTGTTGTGATAATTTTTTCAGGTGTGTCATGAGCTACTTTTTCGATTTCTACACCACCTTCTGTGGATGCCATGAAAACGATACGTTGTGTAGAACGATCAATAACAGCGCCAAGATACAGCTCTTTAGCTATGTCGCAAGGTTCTTCAATCAAGATTTGATGAATGGGTTGACCATTTGCATCTGTTTGATAAGTCACTAATCGTTTGCCAAATAACTCTTTGGTTATTTGAGAGATTTCGTCTTTTGTAGAAACGACTTTAACACCGCCTGCTTTGCCGCGACCGCCCGCATGGACTTGCGCTTTGACAACCCATTTTTTTGTGCCAAGTCTATCAGCGATGGCTAATGCTTCTTCCACATTCCGTGCGACTTCACCTTTAGGCACAGGCAAGCCGTACTTCGCCAAGAGTTGCTTGGCTTGGTATTCATGTAAATTCATTAAATCTTCTCCAAAGTTTTGTTGGTTTTATCGTGGTTAAATCTCAAGTAAGAGACGTGCTGGATCCTCGAGTAATTCTTTAATTGCAACAAGGAACGTCACAGAGTCTTTACCATCAATAATGCGATGATCATAAGACATGGCAACATACATCATAGGTCGAATGACGACTTGTCCATTTTCAGCAACAGGACGTTGGTCTATTTTATGCATACCTAAAATAGCACTCTGTGGAGAGTTTAAGATAGGTGTAGATAATAATGAACCGAATACACCACCATTGGTAATGGTGAATGTACCGCCCTGCATTTCTTCCAGTGTTAATTTGCCCGCTCTTGCTTTATTAGCATATTCTGCAATCTTGGCTTCAATTTCAGCCATACTCATTTGATCTGCGTCGCGTAAAACGGGCACGACTAAACCACGGTCTGTTGATACGGCGACACCGATATCAAAGTAACCGTGATAAACAATATCATTGCCATCAATGGATGCATTGACTGCGGGGAAACGTTTCAATGCTTCAACGGCTGCTTTCACGAAAAAGGACATAAATCCTAAACGGGTGTTATGTGCTTTTTCAAACTTATCTTTATATTTGTTACGTAACTCAATGACTTGTTGTAAGTTTATTTCATTAAACGTAGTCAACATGGCGGTGGTTTGAGCGACTTCAAGTAAACGCTCTGCGATACGAGCACGCATACGAGTCATCGGTACGCGTTTTTCAGGGCGTCCGGAGGTGTTAAGTGGAACAGCAGCGAGCACATTTTCTTTAGTGATCCGCCCGCCCTTGCCTGTGCCTTGAACGTTTGAAACATCGATATCATGTTCTGCTACGACACGACGTACGGCAGGGCTCAATGGAGCGGAAGATGCCGCTGCAGGTTGGGCAGGCGCTGCTGTTTTCGCAGCGCTCTCAGGGGCACTGCTAGCAGCTGGCTCAGCGCTCGCAGTCGCTTCAGGTTTTGCTGCAGCACCTGCTTCTACAATTGCAACGACTTCATTTGCTTTAACAGTATCGCCACTTTTTCTAATAATTTCTTTTAAAATACCATCAATTGGCGAAGGCACTTCAAGCATAACTTTATCTGTTTCCAGATCCATTAAATTTTCATCACGCGCGACCGCATCACCCACTTTTTTATGCCAAGTGGAGATCGTTGCATCAGCAATGGATTCTGGCAACATCGGTACTTTTACTTCTACTGTCATTAGACATTTTCCTTCTTTTTTAAATTATTTATTAACTCTTTACTCGCTTCCCTCGCTCGCAATGACGAGCATGAAAGCAGTTGCAACTATTTAACCCGTTAATGCTTGATTAACCAATGCCTCTTGTTGTTTGAGATGCACAGACGCATAACCCACTGCGGGTGATGCGGAAGCAGCTCTACCCGCATAACTTAATGTTTGTTTGCTCTCATCCATGCAGGCTCGAAGATTATGCTGCGTACTATACCATGCACCTTGGTTCATGGGCTCTTCCTGGCACCAAATAATATTTTTAACGTGCAGGAAGGGCTTTAACACTTCTTTCAGTCTTTCTTCTGGGAAGGGGTAAAGCTGTTCAATTCGAATGATGGCAGCTGTATCAAGTTTAAGCTCACGTCGTTTTTTGAGCAAGTCATAATACACTTTACCGCAACAGAGAATCACTCGATCCACTTTTTTCGAATTTAATTCATCTATTTCGGGAATCACTAATTCAAATTCCCCTTTGCTTAAATCGTCCAAACTAGATACAGCGAGTTCAGCGCGCAATAAGCTTTTAGGCGTCATGACAATTAATGGTTTTCTATAAGTTCTAATAAGTTGGCGACGTAATAAATGAAATATTTGCGAAGGTGTAGAAGGAACACACACTTGCATATTATTCTGCGCGCATAACTGTAAATAACGTTCTAAACGAGCGGATGAATGTTCTGGGCCTTGGCCTTCATAACCATGGGGTAATAGCATCACTAGCCCACACAATCTTCCCCATTTCTGTTCAGCGGAACTAATAAATTGATCAAAGACCACTTGCGCACCGTTTGCAAAATCACCGAATTGCGCTTCCCAGATCACGAGATTATTAGGTTCTGCTGACGCATAGCCATATTCAAAGGCTAATACAGCTTCTTCTGATAAAAGTGAATCGACAATATTTATTTGAACTTGATCTGGTTTGATATGGCTTAATGGGATATAAATTTCATCTGTATTTTGGTCATGTAATACAGCATGGCGATGCGCAAACGTACCGCGTGCTGCATCTTGTCCACAAAGACGTATGGGATAACCTTCATCGAGCAAAGTCGCATAGGCTAATGTTTCTGCATAACCCCAATTAAGTGGCAATTCGCCTAACGTCATTTTTTGACGTGCTTCAAGCATTTTTTTAACTTGAGGTTGGACGACAAAACCTTGTGGTAATTTCTCTAATTGCGTTGCTAATTCTTTGATTTTTTCCAAAGGAACGGCGGTTTTTGCCGCTGCAGTCCATTCTTTACCAACAAAAGGTTCCCATGAGTTAGCGAACTCATAATCACCGCCATTGGGAATGACATCGACTACACTTTTACCTTCATCCATTTTTTTTCTATAAGCATCTGCGAGCTGTTGTTCTGTTTTGCTATCAATCATACCTTCTGAAACGAGTTTAGCAGCATAGAGAGTACAAGGCGCTGGCATTGCTTTAATAATTTTATACATAATCGGTTGTGTAGCAGAAGGTTCATCTGCTTCGTTATGACCATGTCGTCTATAACAAACTAAATCAATGACGATATCTTTTTTAAATTGAATACGATAATCAGCTGCTAATTGTGCAGCAAAGAAGACGGCTTCTGGATCATTGCCATTGACGTGTATAATGGGCGCTTGCACCATTTTTGCAATGTCAGTGCAATATAAACCAGAACGCGAATCGCGTGGATCGCTGATCGTAAAGCCCACTTGATTGTTAATGACGATATGGATTGATCCACCCACCCAAAACCAACGTGCTTGAGACATGGCAAATGTTTCCATGACAACACCCTGACCTGCAAATGCGGCATCTCCATGGATCTGGATTGGCATAACAAATTTGCGGTCGATATCTTTACGCCGACGTTGTCTGGAACGTACCGAGCCTTGTACCACAGGTGCAATAATTTCCAAATGTGAAGGATTAAACGCTAAAGCCAGATGCACTTGTCCTGCAGGCGTTTTCACATTTGCCGAAAAACCCAAATGATATTTAACATCTCCGGAACTGGATTCATCAATACCTTTACCTTCAAAGCCCGCATAAATTTTTTCTGGTTCTTTGCCCAAGACATTCACTAGCACATTCATGCGTCCACGATGCGCCATGCCAATCACAATTTCTTTAATACCTGTTTCAGTGCCACGATTAATGATGGCATCTAACATAGGCATTAAACTATCTCCGCCTTCAAGTGAAAAACGCTTTTGTCCTACATATTTAAAACCTAAATATTTTTCTAATCCATCTGCAACGATTAAGCGATCTAAAATACGTAGTTTTTGTTCTTTGGTTAACGTGAAATGATTCCAGCCATTTTCCATACGTTTTCGTATCCACTCGACTTCTTCGAGCTGCAAAATGTGCATGTACTCGATGCCAATATGGCCACAATAGATTTTACGTAAGGTGTCATAAATTTCTTTTAAAGTCGCAGACTGTTTTTGAAAGACATCAAGCGTGCCCACATCAAATACGGTATTTAAATCAGCATCTGTAAAACCATAATAGGCTAATTTTAAAGTGGCGTTATCAATACCACGATACAATTCAAGTGGATCAATGTTTGCTTGTAAATGACCTAGGCTGCGATATGCGGAAATAAGCTCAATCACTTTTTCTTGTTGTTTTTGGCGAAATAGATCAACGCCCTGCTCTGTTTGGGTTGTGCGCGGCTGCTTAGACAGTTTTGCAAAATAATCGCGGATCTCAGAGTGAGATACATCGCCTGATTGTCCAAGCTTCTTGAAATACGCTTGCCATTCGGGTGTAACACCTTCAGGTGTTTTAAGATAGGTTTCGTATAATTCTTCTAAATAAGCATCGTTGTCGCCAGAAAGATAGGAGTCATCCCATAATTCTTGCATGGATTTTTGCTGTTTGATCATTTACACAGCCTCTTCTAACATGAGTTCTTTAAGTTGGTTAATAGCTTTGGTAGGGTTTAATCCTTTAGGACACACATCGACGCAATTCATGATGCCGCGGCAACGGAATAAACTGAATGGATCGGTTAAGTCAGCCAAGCGTTCAGTGGTTGCAGTATCACGTGAATCTGCGACAAAGCGATAGGCTTGCAATAAACCAGCGGGTCCCACAAATTTTTCTGGGTTCCACCAAAAAGAAGGGCAAGAAGAGGTGCAGCATGCGCATAGAATGCATTCATATAATCCATCTAATTTGGCGCGTTCTTCTGGGGACTGTAAACGTTCTTTAGCAGGCAAAGGGTCTGAATTTTGTAGATAGGGTTTTACTTTTTCATATTGTTTATAAAACTGTGACATATCGACGACTAAATCACGAACAACAGGCAAGCCAGGCAAAGGTCGAATGACGATAGGCCCTGATAACGTTGATAAATGTGTAGTACACGCTAATCCGTTTTTGCCATTGATATTCATACCATCAGAACCACACACGCCTTCGCGACACGAGCGGCGCAACGTTAAGGTGTCATCCAATGTATTTTTGATGGCGAGCAGCGCATCCAAAACCATATGACAATTATTAGCCTCAGTATCCAAGTCGTATTCTTGCATATAAGGTTTTTTATCCGTTTCTGGATTGTAACGATAAATTGAAAAATGCATCACAGTATGTACCCCTATTCTCTTGCCCGAAGTTCAATTGGTTTAACTTCATGTGGTTTCATGTTAACGGGACGAAAATCAATTTTGCCATCGCCAAAGTACATGGAATGCTTTAACCAATGAGCATCATCACGTTCTGGAAAATCATATCGCGCATGCGCGCCGCGGCTTTCTGTGCGTTCATTCGCAAGATAGGCTGTTGCTAATGCAGTTGCCATTAAGTTATCTAATTCCAGTGCTTCAATACGGCTTGTATTGAAACATTGGCTTTTATCTTTGATTGAAGCGGTTTTTAAACGCTCTTGTAATTTTTCTAATTTTTTGAATCCTTCGCTCATATGTTCGGCAGTACGGAATACACCAAAATCATTTTGCATGACAAGTTGCAACTCTGTACGAATGGTATCTACGCTTTCACCATTTTGGTTACGGTTCCAGCGTTCCAGGCCTGCCAGTGCTGCTTCAATATCAGAAGGTGATGGCGTACGAAAGCCTAAGCCCTCACGCACACTTTGTTGTACATGTAATCCTGCTGCGCGACCAAAAACCACGATATCTAACAATGAATTGGCGCCTAATCTGTTGGCGCCATGCACGGATACGCAAGCGCACTCACCTGCTGCGTATAGACCTTCAACAACATGGTCTTGTCCATTTTTCACAGTTAAGACTTGCGCATGAATATTAGTGGGAATACCACCCATGAGATAATGGCAAGTAGGAACGACAGGAATAGGATTTTTCAGTGGATCCACGCCTGCAAAGGTAATGGAAAGTTCGCGGATGCCGGGCAAGCGCTTATTAATAACTTCTTCACCTAGGTGATCGAGTTTCAATAAAACATAATCCCCTTTAGGTCCGCAACCACGTCCTTCGCGGATTTCAATCATAGAGGAGCGCGCTACCACATCGCGGCAAGACAAATCTTTTAAATGGGGAGCGTAACGTTCCATATAACGTTCACCATCTTTATTAATGAGATAACCGCCTTCACCACGACTGCCTTCAGTAATTAAAACGCCAGCGCCTGCAATGCCGGTAGGATGAAATTGCCAAAATTCCATATCTTGCAAGGGTAAACCCGCACGTAATGCCATACCAAAGCCATCGCCTGTATTAATGTGCGCATTCGTTGTTGATTGGAAAATACGACCAGCACCACCTGTTGCTAAAATAGTTGCGCGTGCTTGTAAGAAAACAACTTCGCCCGTTTCAATGTTGAGTGCAATAACGCCTGAAATACCTTCTTCGGTTTTGACTAAATCGACAGCAAACCATTCATTAAAGAATTTAGCTTTAGCTGCAATATTTTGTTGGTAGAGGGTATGTAACATTGCGTGACCAGTACGATCAGCAGCGCAACAAGTACGATGAACTAACTCTTTACCATAGTCACGAGTTTGACCGCCGAAGGCGCGTTGGTAAATTTTACCATCGTCCAAGCGGGAAAAAGGCAAGCCCATGTGCTCTAATTCATAAATTGTTTGAGGTGCATTTTTACACATGTATTCAATAGCGTCTTGATCGCCCAAAAAATCAGACCCCATGACGGTATCGTACATATGCCAGCGCCAATCATCACTACCATCCGTATTGCCGAGCGCAGCATTAATGCCGCCTTGTGCTGAAACGGTATGTGAACGAGTTGGAAATACTTTCGAGATCACAGCCACATTTAAACCCGACTGTGCTAGCTCTAAAGAAGCACGCAACCCTGCCCCGCCGCCACCTATAATGACAGCATCAAATTGTTGTGTCGCTAAATTCATTACTTAAACACCCCATAAAATCAATAGTGAAGCAAAAAAGAAACCAACTAAGCTTAGAAAAACAAGTACTTGTAATACAAAGCGTAATAAGAATGGCTTAATGTAATCAGTAAAGATCGTCCACATGCCAATCCAGGCATGAAACAATAGACACAGGAAAAACAGGATGGTCGCAAGCTTCATCCATCCATGAGAAAACAGTAAATGCCAATTTGTGTAATCCATGGGGGAATTCATTACTAGATAGGCTAGAAGCCCTATACTATAGAAAACCATGACTACAGCACTGACACGTTGTATTAGCCAATCCGTCAAACCTTGGTGGTTGACGCCTAAAACAGATTTCACCATAACCAGATACCTGCCAATATAATAAATACCACACTAATAACCAGAGTTAACTTTGCTGAAAACCGGCCGCTTTTGAGTTCATCCCCTAAATGCACATCCATCAATAAGTGACGGATACCAGCAAAGAAATGATAAATAAAGGCTGATAAGAAACCCCAGATCAAAAACTTCATGAGAGGAGATGACAAAAATAAATGCAAGTTGTCAAAATCATCAGGTGAAGAGAGTGAAAGATCCAGCGCCCACAGCATTAACGGAATTAATAAAAATAAAATAAAGCCGGAAATGCGGTGCAGAATGGATATGATTGCGGGTATAGGTAAACGAATAGTCAATAAATTGAGGTTTTTTGGTCTTTGTTTAATCACGACGACAATGTTCCCTTTAACAGTCTCAAAAATAGTGATTATATCGAGGCGACGAAGGCAAAGCAAACATTGCAACCGGAATATGACTTCATTATAGTTGGAAGCTTGTTGAATGGAGATTTCGCATGGCAGATAAAAAAGCACACTTAAGCGTTGGAGATGTGACAGCAGAGTTTGATGTTCTCTCTGGCACCTTGGGGCCTGAGGTTATTGATGTCAGTTCTTTGGGTAGCAAAACAGGGTACTTTACCTATGATCCCGGGTTTCTTTCAACAGCAGCCTGTGAATCTAAAATTACTTTTATCGATGGTGATGCAGGTGTTTTATTATATCGTGGCTACCCTATCGATCAATTAGCAACAAAATCGACTTTTCTTGAAGTTTGCTATTTGTTATTGAATGGTGAGCTGCCAGATTCGGCACATTATGCTGAGTTCTGCAAAGTGATTAATCGTCATACAATGGTTCATGAACAGATGCGTAACTTCTTTAATGGGTTTCGCCGTGATGCACATCCGATGGCTATTATGGTCGGCGTGGTGGGCGCTCTATCTGCTTTTTATCATGATTCTTTGGATATTAAAAATCCAGAACATCGCGCGAGCTCCGCATTGCGTTTAATTGCTAAAATGCCAACGATTGCAGCTATGTGCTATAAATATTCTATTGGGCAACCTTTCATGCCGCCGCAAAATCATATGTCTTATGCGGAAAATTTTCTACATATGATGTTTGGCACGCCTTGTGAAGAAATTAAGCCTAACCCAGTTTTAGTGAAAGCACTTGATAAAATTTTTATATTGCATGCAGATCATGAACAAAATGCTTCAACCTCTACGGTGCGTTTGGCGGGTTCAACCGGAGCTAATCCTTTTGTCTGTATCTCTGCGGGTATTGCTGCTTTGTGGGGTCCTGCGCATGGTGGAGCGAATGAGGCTGCACTTAATATGTTACATGAGATTGGTGATATCTCGCAGATTGGGAAATTTATTGAACGTGCGAAAGATCCTAATGATCCATTCCGTTTGATGGGTTTTGGTCATCGTGTTTATAAAAATTATGATCCACGTGCTAAAGTCATGCGTCAGACCTGTTATGAAGTATTAGAAGCAGTGGGTTTGAAAAATGATCCTTTCTTTAAGCTTGCGATGGAATTAGAGCGGATTGCATTGGAAGATGATTATTTTGTTAAGAGAAAACTGTATCCTAATGTTGATTTTTATTCAGGTATTACATTAAGTGCGATTGGTATCCCTACGAATATGTTCACAGTTATTTTTGCGTTAGCTAGAACGATTGGGTGGGTTGCGCACTGGAATGAAATGATTAGTAGTCCTTATCGATTGGGTCGGCCTAGGCAGTTGTATACGGGACCTACGGAGAGGAATTTTGTGGCGATTAAAGACAGGAGTTAAAACCCTATTATCGCTTAGGACACCTCTCCCC
>DHJK01000028.1 GCA_002404295.1 Legionellales bacterium UBA4722 | reverse complement strand
AGATGTGTATAAGAGACAGGTTAAATGAACACTCTCTCAAAAGCTGATGGACTCAGCAAGACAGGAGATTTTAATATGAATGCGAACTCCCTTAGCTTGACGCCTATGGCATTAACCACCCCGTCCTCTTAACTCAATCGCAGCCCGTGCCCCTTCTTCAACTTACAACGATATCCTACCCCACCCCAATCGACTCAATCTTCACAACCGGATCCACTTCCGCTGAATAATCAACCCCACTCACCCCAAACCCAAACAACCGATGAAACTCATCCCTATACCCTTCAATATCCGTCAACTCTCCTAAATTCTCCGTATTAACATCTCCCCACAACCCCATAATCTTCTGCTGCACATCCCGCTCCATTTCCAAATCATCCACCCGTGCCCGACCATCCTGATCCCGCACCGCCCCCAAATCCCCATACACATAATTCTTAAACAACCGATTAATCTGCTCTATACACCCCTCATGCGTCCCTTTCTCTTTCATAATCTTATACAACAACGAAATATAAAGCGGCACCACCGGAATCGCAGAACTCGCTTGCGTCACTAACGCTTTATTCACTGAAACCAACGCCTGCCCATGATACGGATTCAGCTTAGCCTGCAATTTAGCCGCCGTTTGCAATAAATGTTCCTTCGCTTTACCTATCGTACCTTCTTTATAAATAGGATAAGTCAACTCCGGCCCCACATAATCATAAGCCAACGTTTTCACACCTTCTGCCAGTAAATTTTCTTTCGCTAAAAAATCCACCCACATTTCCCAATCTTCACCACCCATCACCGCAACCGTTTGCGCAATTTCATCAGACGATGCAGGCTCCAATGTAATTTCTTTTACTTCTCCACGCATTGGATCCACAGTTTTCCCAACAAAAGTTTTACCAATAGGTTTTAACACCGACGAAAAAACCTGCTCCGTATCAGGATGCACACGACGCGGCGACGCCAAGCTATACACAATTAAATCAACCTTTCCTAAATCTCGTCTAATCAAATCCGCTGTTTGTTGTTTTATTTGATGCGAAAAAGCATCGCCATTAATACTTTTAGCATAATAATTTTCCCTTAGTGCCTGCTCCTCAAAAGCAGCCGTATTATACCAACCCGCACTCGCAGTTCGTTTGTCATCCGCACCCTTTTCATAAAACACACCAATTGTTTTAGCCCCGTAACCAAACGTTGCCACAATACGGCTGGCTAACCCATACCCCGTAGACGCCCCAATGATCAGCACATTCTTAGGCCCCTCAAAGTGCCCCTTCGCCTTCACATATTTAATTTGCGCATCCACAACTTTCGCACACCCTACAGGATGCGCTGTTGTACAGATAAAGCCACGTATTTTGGGTTGAATAATCATGATGATTCCTTATTATCGACTGGCGCACATTATTCCATACATTGTAGAATTAACAAATGGAAGAATAACAAATTATAGTAAGATGATTTTTCTAGTTAATTACATAATAGATCACAAATAGGAGTAGGATCATGTCAGATAGTCCAGTACACATACCAGATTTTAAGCTACGCGACCTTGACAAGTGCGCTAAAGTTATCCACCTTTCACGCCCTGAATATATTCATTGCGCTATTGAAAATAGGAATACCAAAGTGAAAAATCAACAAGCTGCAAAACGTTTAAAAAAAGCCAGCTTACGTGTTAGAAAAGAAAGTATGTGCGTTAACAAAGAATTTAACAGGATTGAATATAATCCAAAAAATTAAACACAGTGAAATAGGATCAGTCAATCTCAAACTTTCTCGCGACCCACATGCATCAATTATTCAATGATACATCATGGGTCGCTGAGCAATGTTACTTTAGATAAGCGCTACTATAATATAATTACCCACTACTGAACCGCCTTCGAAAACTGCTCCGTCAAATCCTGCACCAACACAGGCCTTGCCAACGGCATTTTTAAACGGGGCGCATTTTCAATAAAATTCACTTTATCCATGGAAACTGCGCGCACTGTCAAATCACCATACGTACGATAATAAAAAATCTTATGCGTTAAATCCTTAAAAACAACCCACTGCGTTGTTTCATTCGATGCATTACCACTACCAGGTTCACGCACAAGACCTAAAGGAATATCGACATTATTAATCACATGCTGCGCTAAATTCAACGCGCTAGTAATATTGTCTGTGGGAATAGCAACATGCAACAGTGTCGCCGTTTTAATAAAGCGTGAAGGAGGACTCACATCACCCGGCAAGCCGATCATACCGAAACCCTGCCCGTTTGATGAAAATTGCAATCCATCCACAATCACAGCGGGTGGATTCGTAGGCGCTAAATGCAAGTAATTCGTTAAGTTAGTAAGATGCCAACTGTATCCAGGCGAATTTGTCATCACACCGATATGATCATAAACATATAATTTACCTGCGATATATTCAACAACAATACCTTTACCCGATTTATCAAAAATCGAAAAATGCAGCGGGAAAATCGTATCTCCCATCCCCGGTATTTTTTGTGCGAAAACATAAACATGTGTTAACGCAGCACGCACCTCATCGATTGATTGAAAATTACTTAATACCCAATCAGCAAAATTGATATAAGGCAACGCTTCATTACTCAAATCTGCAGGAACCGTTTGATAACCTGCAAAACCAGGTAAATATAAACTTTCAACACTTAAACCCGCTTCATTTAAGCCATCCACAGCAACATCTACATTCATTGCATCTAAAAATAAATAACCGTATTTCGCTTTCCATGACAAGCCTGATTTACCATCGGGCGCCACCATTGTAAAAACTCTATTACGCGTTGAGCTTCTTAAATTTGATTGCATATCAACACTGTATTCCATACTACGCGTAATCAACACAGTGCCGTCTTTTGCGATAATGCGAAAATCGGTACACGCGACTGCGATATTACTAGTGATAAATAGTGTGGCGAGGGTAGTGATGACAAACTGTATCCCTATTTTAATCATACGAGATTCCTTTCCTGAAAATGCTTTTGAGTCAAGTATTATCACCTGAATATACCCCCTTGTAAAACCATAAATTCGTACTATACTAAGTATGCAAGCAGGTATTGAATCGAAGCCCAACGAATCGTTAAAGGAAGTCAGCGTGTTGGTGCGGTGTGCAAACCTTGAAATTTAAGGGAGCCTAAAGCATCACCAAGACATCCACTTAACAAATATTGGCATTCGATCATACCTGCTTCTTTTTTATCGTTATTTGCAATAACCCCCTTCCACTGCCCATAATCTGTGATACACTAGGCGAGCCGTTACAAGGTGATGTCCTCATTAGATTGTAATGTAGTGACTCTCCAAGTAGCGTTTTTTTTTACTTATTAAAGGTTTATACGATTATGGCAAAGCGTGAAAAAGGTACAGTTAAGTGGTTTGATAGCGGCAAAGGATTTGGTTTTATTGCAAGAGAACATGGTGAAGATGTATTTGTTCATTTCCGTGCAATTCGTGGCGATGGCTACCGTTCTTTAGAAGAAGGTCAAGTTGTTGAATTCACAGTAACACAAGGCCAAAAAGGGCCACAAGCTGAAGATGTTGCTGTTGCTGAATAATATACCGGCGCAAGTCGGATAATATTACATCACACATTTTTACTTGTTGAGAGAGGGGAGCGATTAAACTCCCTTCTTCTCTGTTTTTAAGCAATATTCGTTACACTAATCATCATCCCAAAATTCGCATTAGAACCATTACCCTAGATCAAATAACATAATCCCTCATCACCGTCGCGTCATTGCGAGCGAAGCGAAGCAATCCATCTTTCAAGCAAAACTTAGCACCTAAGATCAGCTTTCTAAAGCTTTGCTTTCGAGCTGGATTGCTTCGCTTCGCTCGCAATGACGGCGTTACTTACTACAGAAAAATTCGTGGGATACCTCAGCGACATGGCCAAAATGGTACATTTACTGAACCCCTCAAACCCAAACCTCCACCCGCGCCGGCGGCAAATTCATCCAAATACGCTTAGAAATAATCCGCTGATAATTAGCCAACGAGAAAAACGGATCTTCGTTAAAACTATATGTATATTGGATATAACGCCCTTCATCCGAAAGCCGCAGATTGATTTGTTGCAAAATAGATTCCGCCATCGGCTTATGTAACGAACGCAACGGTAAACTAGAAATAATCGTATGTACTTCACGTTTTTCAAATGCTAACAATGCCACCAACTCTGCCGCATTACCTTCAATGATCTTGATCGCTGGAAAGCGACGACGTAATTTTTTTACCAAACCAGCAGACGACTCCACAACAATAATATTACTTGGCTGCACGCCTGATCGTAACAATTCCTTGGTAATCACACCTGTACCGGCGCCTAATTCAACCACAACCCCTTCACGATTTTTAACGACATGAGCCGCCATTTCCTTAGCCAAAAAAGAGGAGCTTGGAAAAATCGCACCCATTTCACGCGGGTTGTGAATTAATGCTTTTAAAAAGCTATACATAATTTAATCCATTTAAGTCAATCAGTTGAGCTAATTAAAGAGCAGCTCTTTATAGAATAATATGGCTCAGTATAGTATTTTCAGTGAGGGATGCAAGGTTTTTGGGTTTTCAGTAGAGCTTAATGTTATCATGCAACCCATTATTTTTTAACTCATTCCCTGAGGGTAATTAAACAAAATGAACACACATCCTGAGACCGCCATCGCAACTGCAACACACAATATACGCGATATCCTGACGCTTGCCATCATGCACACACCTGAGCAAAAAGCGCTAGTCATATTCGACACGCAGTGCGCTCTTGCAACGACGTTAACAGATGCCTATAAACGCGCCCTCCCCACAGCCACGTTCATGGATTTCAACACACTCTCTTCCGCTGATATATTCGCCGCTTTTAAAAAACTAGCACCCAATGACTTAGTCATTTTAATCCAGTCAACCAGCTTCAGGCTCAACGACTTTCGAATCCGCGTTGAACTTTTTGAGCAATCATTAAAAGTCATCGAACACCCACATCTTGCACGCATGATCGGCATCGAAAGTAGTTATTATATTGAATCACTAGCCTATGATCCCGCCTATTTTCGAGGTGTAGGTCATGCACTTAAAAAACAAATAGATAATGCACGCAGCGCTGTTGTCGATAGCTTTGGTGAGCGCCTTGTTTTTGATTCACCCTTAGAACCCGCAAAATTAAATATAGGTGATTACACCGGTATGAAAAATATCGGCGGACAATTCCCCATCGGTGAAGTTTTCACAGAAGCCCAAAAATTAGAATCAGTCAATGGACGTGTTCGTATTTTCGCATTTGCAGATAGCGAATTCAGAGTCAATAAACCTAAAACGCCAATGACACTTGTGATCACAGAAGGACGTGTCACCGATGTCATTAACTCTACCCCTGAGTTTGATCAAGTACTTGCAAACATTCGCGAAGATGAAAAAGAAGTCTGGCTACGCGAACTGGGTTTTGGCATGAATCGCGCATTCACACCGGAACGCACTGTAAGCGATATCGGTACCTATGAACGCATGTGTGGTATTCATTTGTCGTTGGGTTCTAAACATGGGGTCTATAAAAAATCGAATTTTAGACGTGGGGATACTTGGCATCATGTGGATATTTTTCCGGTGACGCAAGTTGTGTATTTGGATGAACGTATTGTATTTGAGAAGGGCGCTTGGCGGATTTAACTTCAAAAAAGTACTGTGTGTGAGTAAGCAGCCTATATTAATGATATTAATGATACGTCTATGTATAGACTCAGCTGCTTGGTAGAGTGATTAATCAATAACTTAGCTTTACCAAAAATACGATTTTTTCTATTTAATCAAAGATATAACATAAAATATTATAG
>DHJK01000209.1 GCA_002404295.1 Legionellales bacterium UBA4722 | reverse complement strand
TGCCCCCTTATTTGGGGAAGAGCAAATAAGTTGCCCTGTTTCATAGTGAAATAGATGGGGATGTAAAAAATTAAGTTGTGCAGTTTTTCATATGGGCTCTTTACTCTTTTGCTTGGATTTCCATTTTTTCCCTGGAATAAGCGGAATAATTTTTTCAAAAACCTCCACCGCTGCCTTTTCAAAATCCCATTGAATATCTGGTGCTAATAGCGGGCTAATATCCTGGCTAAAAGAACCCGCATTAAGCTTTTCAGAGAAATTCATTTCAAACATGGCGCGGGTAATATTTTTGTTTTCTTTTTTTATATACTCAATAAAGGCAGTGACTGCTTTTTGAGGATCAAAATTCTTTTGCTGAAGAGCAAACCATAAATCAAATAAATCTCTTCCTTTGTCACGTTGATAAAAGGCGCGTATTTTAGTGCCGAGGAGTTCGTCAAACTCATAGCTTAATATTTTAGATTTGCCAGAAAACCACCGCGACTTGATAGAGAAATCTTTTTGTTGCAAGCCAAAAACAGAAAAATGCTCTCTTGTGTTAATTTCTATTTTTAGTTTTTGTGGTTCATTAGCGCCTTCTGCCAAGATGTCGTAAGTTAAAGTAAATGTTTTTTTACTTCGCTTTCTTTCAGGCTCTCCTAGTATTGGATCAACAATACTTCTGATTGCAGTAATAGTTTCACCAATTGGCTCTGCTTTAAGTTGTACAAGGTCAATATCTTCCGAATAGCGAACAGGGTGAGGAGTGAATAACTTATAAATTGCCGTACCGCCGCGAAAAGCAAGCGAATCCGAAATTTTAGGGTGATTGAATAATTCCACTAATAAACGGCTAATTATTAAATCTTGTTCCACCATTTTGTTATCTGTCCATGGCACAATTTGTCGCCATTCATTTAAGTATGCATTTGCAATCATTTTTCTAGTTCCAATTTTTTGTTAATGATTAATTTCCACTTATCGTTTCTAATTATTTGTGAGGAATAGCTTTTACTTTTACCCAGTTGATCAGCTAATTTTTGAAGCGCAGGCGATTTTTTAGGAAGGGCCATTAATAGGCGAGTGCGTACTCTACGATTTTTAAGAGATTTAAGCAATACTTCGGATAAAATATTTGCTTTGATTAAATCCAGTAAATATCCAAGACGCTGCACCCAAGTAATTTCATTGGTAATCAATGCTAATTTTAATAATTTGTCAGCATCTAATTTTTTTACCAAATCGCCTAGTACTGTTAAAACATTATCTAGACCACCGCAGCGATTGGGATAAGTCACCATGTCCATTGCGGTAGCTTCAGGGCTAGAGACTATTATGGAACCTTGAGAAGTATTAAAACTTGTTGTTGGAGTGTGCTCTAAAGTTTTTTTAGTGATAAAAACAATTTTAATACGTCCGCAAGTGATAGGCCGTCTTTTTTGAGTAGTGACAACCTGAAATTGTTGTGGTCTATGGTGCGCAGCGCCATGATATTGTGCTGCACTTAATAATCCAACGTAATAAGGCGCATTAATGAATTGCATAAGCTCATGAATAAAGTGCTCCGCAGGACGGCACCCTAAGACTCTATATTCTGGTGGCACGACGACATAAAATTTACTTAAAGGATGAGCTAATTCGCCTTTTTGTTTTAAGCGCCTCAAGGCAGCCCTTGCTGCTATATCAGATACACCTAAGGCTTCTTTTACTTGTGAGTAAGTAAAGCTGCAATAGCCTTTCGCAGTGATCTGAGTTAGAAACTCGTGTATGTACATAAGATATCCCGTATGGTTTCATAATGTAACATATTTCGTGATATTATGCAACTCAACGGGTTTATAAGTGTTTCTTTACGAAAGGCAAAGAACGGCATTAATCAGTTTAGTCGCCCATTTTAGGAGGTTTAGTCGATCCTAACTGTTTTTTTCGATGGTTTTAGCAAAATTTTTAAACTAAATGAAGTATTCTGATGCTCTTTGATTTTCAAATATAGGTAATTTTCCAGGTTTAAAAAAATCCTCCCATCTTTTCTTAAAATCATCCTTCATTTGGAATGGGTTGATAATTCTTATTGATGATTCGCTATTTCTAATAGGGAGAAGCAACGCTCTAATTGCTACATCAGCTTTTGGAAGACTATATCCTACAATGGTGATAGATGATGCTTTCTCAAGGTTAAGACGAGCTTGGTCCCAGATCGAAAGCAGAGTAGGGTGGTCTAATTGTTTTAAGTAGCTGGGCTTTAGAATAAGAGGGTTCTCATCTGGCCCACTTCCAACTCGGGGGGCATTTTGGTCACGTATGTCATGACCTAAAAGATATTGTAAGAACTTGGGTTGGCTTAAATAAAGTGTCTCATTTTTTTCGTGCCAGCCGATGCTCCCATGCAGTTTAAGTATTTTAATATCGGAATGCAGACTTATTAATTGTAGATTATTATCTTCTATATCTTCTACTAGTGGGACCTGAAATCCATACCCTTCAGATGGGTGCCATTTTTTATGTTTTAGTAATATTCTTTCAGCTAAGGTGTCCCAGTTGGTTGTAATGATACAATCAAATTGTAGAAACATTTTTTTAAATAAGCTGGTAAAGTTCTTGTATGGTCTTCATAATGTCGCATTAAGAAGTAATTCTCAAGGAGCATAGAAAAATCGGCTTTTATTTTTTTTGCATTTAGTAAGTGGTTTTTATCAGAAATTCCGAGAATTTTATCCCTGATTTTTATAAATAACTGATGATTTTTCCATATATTAGAGAAAGGTATATGCTTTCTATCTAATGAGTTTGAATCATCATCTGTTAATTCTAGTAATAGTTCTCTTGGTTCAAAAACAAACTTTAACAAAACTTCCTTTCGATTGCTTCCATATTTTTTAAACCGAATTAAGAATCCCGCATGATGGCCATTTTTCCATGGATCCCAATAAGGGTATGAAGGTTGTTTAATGAAAATTTTTTCGAAACTATCACGCAAATTTTCATTAACATTCCCATCTTGTCCTGGCGAAAAATCAAGATAATTAAATGTGCTTACTAAGTCTGTTATATATTTTTTAAAAGATTTTTTATCTTCACACAGTTTCATTGTCATTTATCACTCCTTGATATAAATTTTCTTTACGTAAGGGGGAGGGTTGTGCAATTGTGTAGGCCTTACTCTATATTTTTCTCCATTTTTTCATTTCCATAGACAATTGCATTATCAAAAATTTATTTTACCTTCCCATTGACTTTCCATTAATCCCAAGACATCATAAAGAAGATTTTTGTGCATAGTACATCATCCACAAAAAAGGAAAGCCAGAAGAACACACGCTTGTAATTGGGCAACTGTTCCTCTGACTTAGGAAGCGCACCAGCCAAGTGCTCGAAACACAGGCCAGTGCTAACCATAATCGCCCACTTAGGAGGCAAAAATGGCTAAAGATATTTTAGCGGTTTCACAACGTCCAAGCAATCCCGTTTCTCAGCAGGGCAATCGCACTTCAATTTT